>CANQUZ010000055.1 GCA_947627165.1 uncultured Roseburia sp. | reverse complement strand
GAGCAATCCGCTTACGATAGTAAGCTTTGAAGCACGTAGTGCGGGATTGCGAATGGCGTGGGCTGAACTGTTACATGACACAACCCTTAGATAGAATGCAACCTTGACAAAAGGCAGGATTCATTCTATGATTCCATAGAGAACAACGAAAAAGAAAAAAGAGGCAAAGATTGAAAATGAAAATTTTCAATCTGGGATTTGTGTTGCCGCACAAAGAACTTTTTATGGAAAGTCCGCCTGAAGGCGGCAGAATGGGAGGAAATATGGCAAAAGTAGGTATCGTGATGGGCAGTGATTCCGATATGCCGGTAATGGCAAAGGCTGCCGATATCTTAGAGAAATTAGGAATTGATTATGAAATGACGATTATTTCTGCACACCGGGAGCCGGATGTATTTTTCGAGTATGCAAAGAGCGCAGAGGCAAAGGGATTTAAGGTGATTATCGCAGGAGCCGGGATGGCGGCGCATCTTCCTGGGATGTGCGCGGCGATCTTCCCGATGCCGGTGATTGGCATTCCAATGCACACCACTTCCTTAGGGGGAAGAGATTCCCTTTATTCCATCGTGCAGATGCCTTCCGGGATTCCGGTGGCTACGGTGGCAATCAATGGAGGCGCCAATGCGGGATTGCTGGCCGCTAAAATTTTAGCAACCTCAGACAGTGAGGTGTTAGAAAAGGTAAAAGCATATTCCAAGGAATTAAAAGAGCAGGTGCAGGCGAAAGATGCCAGACTGCAGGAAGTCGGATACCAGAATTATTAAACGGCAGATTTTCCGCAGATATTTTTAGAAAGAACCCCCAAAAACACTTTCCGGTTCGTTCCGGGAAGTGTTTTTTGCGTCGGATAAAAACTGAAAAAGCGCATATGGGATTCCCAAGCTTTGTAGCTCTGCCGGTTTAAGGGAGTTAAATTTGAGTATGAGTTCTTGGTTTTTACTGAGGTTATTTTCGGACAGGTTTGCTTCATTAACAAAGAACTCTGCGAGGGTGATGTTGAGACCTTTACATATCTTTCTCAGTGTTGTGATTGTCGGCTCTGTATTTCTATGGAATAAATTTCTGAGACTGCTGTATGGAACGTCTGACTCTTTAGCTAGTTTATAGAGTGACCATCCCCTCTCACTCATTAGTAACTCGATTTTAAGTAGTGTAGTATTTTTCATTTGCATATCATCCTTTCTAATTATATATTTGACTTGGGCTATAAACTCATTTTAGCTTAGTATGATACAATTAGAGAAGATGTTTTTTTGAGTAATTGTGTTGCAATTTAAGAAGTGAGTTATGCAGTTTGGTGCAAGTATGATATGCCCGTATAAGTGTCAGAGGAATTTTTAGATCCTTGTAAGAAAACTAGGGAATTGTTTGAGCGGAGAAAATAAAAACGCATGAGTATATAGAAGTTAATATGCAGCCGCTGCATTGTGTTGATTTCAGAATATAAAGCGATGTATTTAACATTAAAAGAAGTACATATGAATTATGATGATTAGGGCATACAGGATGTAAAAGTCTTGTATGCCTTTTTTAAGCCATAAACAGTTGTCAGTGTGCGTCCAAAAGCAATTATGAAAAATCTTGCAAAAGAAAAACATAGTTCAGCGCAGCTCGTAATGCAGAATTTTATGTCAGAGAGATTGTCAGAACGGATATCTGTATCAAAGCAGCAGAAACTCAAGGACTTTCAAGGACTTAGGTTCTTGTAAAAAGAAAAACAACATGATAAGATGGAAAGGAACAAATTGCACAGCAAACGTAAAGACCGTTGCTGCGAAGATGGAACGTTATACACGAAAGGAGACAATCATGGAAATGATGTCATTGAAAGAGGAACTTGCAGGGAACAGTTACCCGGGCAGGGGAATTGTGATTGGTAAATCGGCAGATGGGAGATATGCGGTTACCGCTTATTTTATTATGGGAAGAAGTGAGAACAGCAGAAACCGCGTATTCGTAGAGGATGGGGAGGGCATCCGCACACAGGCGTTTGATCCGTCGAAACTGACAGATCCAAGTTTAATCATTTATGCCCCCGTCCGCGTGCTCGGCAATAAAACGATTGTAACGAACGGTGACCAGACAGACACCATTTATGAGTTGATGGACAAACAGCAGACCTTTGAGCAGGCGCTGCGCACCAGGGAATTTGAGCCGGATGCGCCGAATTACACGCCGAGGATTTCCGGCATTCTCCACATTGAAAGCGGAAAGTTCAACTACGCCATGTCCATTTTAAAGAGCAACCACGGCAATCCCGAATCCTGCAACCGTTATACCTTCGCTTACGAGAACCCGGCGCAGGGCGAGGCACATTTCATTCATACCTACATGGGCGACGGCAATCCCCTGCCAAGTTTTGAGGGAGAGCCAAAGCTGGTAGGCATTGACGGAGACATTGACAGCTTTACAAATTTATTATGGGAAAACTTAAACGAAGAAAACAAGGTTTCCCTGTTTGTCCGTTACATTGATATTGAGACGGGAGCATATGAGACGAGAATCGTAAATAAAAACCTGTAAGATGGAGGATACCATGAAAGAATTAGAATTAAAATACGGCTGTAACCCGAACCAGAAACCATCCCGCATTTATATGGAAAACGGCGAGCTTCCGATTAACGTATTGAGCGGAAAGCCCGGCTACATTAATTTTTTAGACGCTTTCAACGGATGGCAGTTAGTAAGCGAGTTAAAGAAGGCCACCGGGCTTCCGGCGGCAACATCCTTCAAGCACGTTTCACCGGCTGGCGCGGCAGTGGGGCTTCCGTTAAGCGAAGTGGAGCGCAAAATCTATTGGGTGGATGATATGGATGTGGAGTTCACGCCTCTTGCCAACGCCTATATCCGCGCAAGAGGGGCGGATCGGATGTCTTCCTTTGGAGATTTTATCGCCCTTTCCGACGTGTGCGATAAGGAGACGGCGCTGGTAATCAAACGGGAGGTTTCCGACGGCGTCATTGCTCCGGGATACACCCAGGAAGCATTGGAAATCTTACGGACTAAGAAAAACGGAAACTACAATGTCATTGAGATTGATCCCGACTATCTTCCGGCTTCCATCGAACGCAAGGAAGTGTTCGGCATTACCTTTGAGCAGGGAAGGAATGATCTGGTCATTGACGAGCATTTCTTTGATCAGATAGTGACAGAAAACAAAGAGCTTCCGGAGTCTGCCAGGATAGATCTGGCCATCGCCATGATTACCTTAAAATACACCCAGTCCAACTCCGTCTGTTATGTCAAGGGCGGACAGGCGATCGGTATCGGAGCAGGGCAGCAGTCCCGAATCCATTGTACCAGATTGGCGGGATCTAAGGCAGATAACTGGTGGCTGCGTCAGGCTCCGCAGGTATTGAATCTTCCCTTTAAGCCGGACATCAAGCGTGCAGACCGTGACAACGCGATAGACCTCTATATCGGTGAGGATTACATGGATGTCTTGGCAGAGGGCGCATGGCAGAATATCTTCACAGAACAGCCTGCGGTCTTTACCAGGGAGGAAAAACGTGCATGGTTAGATAAAAATACAGGAGTTGCCCTGGGTTCCGATGCGTTCTTCCCCTTTGGCGACAACATTGAGCGTGCCCATAGAAGCGGGGTGGCATATGTGGCGCAGCCGGGAGGCTCTATCCGGGACGACCACGTCATTGATACCTGCAATAAGTACCATATGGTCATGGCATTTACCGGAATCCGCCTGTTCCATCATTAATCGGAAGAACAATCAAATTTTTTTGATATTCACTGCAGGAAAAACCGTGTTTGGTTTTTCCTGTTTTTCTTTGTTCATAAAGGTCAGCCGCAAAGAGATCTTTTTCCAAAAGGCTTGCCGCCCCGGCAGACAGCAGGTTAGAAGCGTCTGCTAACTTGGAAATGACAGGGACTGCCGCATTGTTTTTCATTGCTGAGAGCAGAGGGGCGCTGTCTTTGCGGAATCCCAACATACGCAGATAGGGAATATAGTCTAACTGCTTTCCGCTGTCATAGAAAGAAGCCGTCATATCTAACATCAAATGCAGCAGGGTGCGGCTCATCCGGCTGTAGGTGATATCCAGGCGTTTGTTTTCCGCGCAGAACTGGGAAAAAGACTGAAAGCGGTATCTGTTTTTATACAGGCGGTTTGCCATCTCCGGAGTCATGTCGTAGACCTCTTCCAACGCCGTTTTGTCGGAGGATAAGAGGCAGTAACCCAAAATGGATGAAAAATCGTCGGCAGTCAGCAAAGGGCTCTTAGAGAGGTATGACTGCAAAATAGACAGCGCGGAGGCCGGCATGGCAGCTTGCAGCGACGGCAGGATAGCGGGAGGAACTGCTGTGGCGGAAGGGGACGCCGCATCCTGGCGGGAGAGAGCATCAGCCGGAGTTTGCAGCAATAAGTTCCGGATACCCGTGGCGGAGGCAAAGGAAGCCGGAGAGGCTGCGCCGCCAAAGGGCAGCGTATCATGGTAGCCCGCACCCTGGCGTTTCAGCAGGATAGGCTTGATGGAGGAACGCCGCCGTTTTAAAGCCTTTAAATATTCGATGGCAAGAATGTTATTTGGGGTGCGAAGGAGCGCGTCCAGCGTTTCCTCCGTACTGTCTAAAAGCACCGGGGAGGCTTCATATGCCCGTTCCGCTGGAAAGTCCGAATCTTTGAAAAACTTCTGGAAAGCTTTTGCACGGGCGGTGGGAAAATTCATTCCGCTTTTTAGATAGGAAGAAAGTGCTTCCCGATAGCTCTGCGGCTCCTCTGCAAGGATATCCGCCAGAAGGGAGAGAAGGGGAAGGGTGTCCGTTTCCGCCCCGAAACAGATGCCGTCCACACAGCCCATTTTTTCCAATAACGTCACGCCTGCCATCGCAAAATGCTCGGCGGAAGAGCAGGCCCAGAGTGCGGGAAGCTCTAATACCAGATCAACGCCGCCATGCAGCGCCATAGCTGCCCTGGCATATTTATCAAGAATGGCTGGCTCCCCCCGCTGGATGAAATCGCCGCTCATGGCTGCCACCACATAGTCCGCTCCGGTAAGTTCCCGCACCTTTGCGATCTGGTAAGCGTGGCCGTTGTGAAAAGGATTGTATTCTGCAATGATTCCGATAATTTTCATGAATGCCTCCATAGGAATTGAATTGTCCGCTGTCATGGTCTGACGCCATTATAGCATGACATCCCCTGTAAAAAAACAATGTTAAAATTATAACAGGCTGTTTTTAATTTTGTACAAAAAATTTGGTAAAAAGTACCTTGTTTCCGGGAAATGACTGACGTATACTAAAATCAAATATAGCATAGGAGAATGGAGGAACATATGAACGTATTAGTAATTAATTGCGGAAGCTCATCACTGAAATATCAGCTCATTGACTCTGAAAGTGAGGAGGTATTGGCAAAAGGCCTCTGCGAGAGGATCGGTATCGACGGGAGATTGGTGTATCAGAAGGCTGGTCTTGACAAAGAGATCACAGAAGCGGAAATGCCCACCCACAAACAGGCGATCCAGATGGTTTTGGACGCTTTGGTAAATGAAAAGACAGGGGCAATCAAAAGCTTATCTGAGATTGATGCAGTCGGCCACCGCGTCGTACACGGCGGGGAAAAATTTGCTTCATCCACCGTACTTACCCCGGAAGTTTTAAAAGCCATCGAAGAGTGCAACGATTTGGCGCCGCTTCACAATCCGGCAAACTTAATCGGTATCGACGCCTGCAGGGAACTGATGCCGGACGTGCCGATGGTCGGCGTATTTGATACGGCATTCCATCAGACGATGCCAAAGAAAGCATACCTTTACGGCCTGCCTTATGAATATTATGAGAAATACAAAGTAAGAAGATACGGTTTCCACGGAACCAGCCACAGCTTTGTCTCCAAACGCACGGCAGAGTTTTTGGGCATGGACTTAAACAACTCTAAGATTATCGTAGCCCATTTAGGCAACGGGGCATCCGTCAGCGCTGTCTTAAACGGAAAATGCGTGGATACCTCCATGGGACTTACTCCGTTAGAGGGGCTTGTGATGGGAACACGTTCCGGTGATATCGACCCGGCTATCATGGAGTTTATTGCAAAGAAAGAAAACCTTGATATCGAAGGCGTCATGAATGTCTTAAATAAAAAATCCGGCGTACAGGGCTTATCCAGATTATCCAGCGATTTCCGCGATTTGGAAGCCGGCTACAACGAGGGAAATGAACTGGCAATAAATGCGATCGAAGTATTCGCTTACCGCGTAGCAAAATACATCGGTTCCTATGCGGCAGCCATGAACGGCGTGGATGCCATTGCTTTTACGGCGGGAATCGGTGAGAACACAGAATTGGTAAGAGGAAAGATTTTAGCATATTTAGGGTACTTAGGCATCACCGTGGATAAAGAAGCAAACAAAGTGCATGGAGAAGAGCGCGTCATCTCCACTGCAGATTCCAAAGTGAAAGTCTGCGTCATCCCAACCAACGAGGAGCTTGCCATCGCAAGAGAGACAGTCGCTTTAGTAAAATAACGCTGTGGAAGAAAAAATGATAAAATTGTTGACAAAAGCACTTCCCCTATGTATAATTGTTTAGGTATGAAAAATCCTGCATAGGATGAGGGAGAGAGCCGTGGTTGTAGATATTTCAGACATCATCTCTTGTGAGAACAAGGAAGTAACCAGCAAAGTTCAGATTGAGTTAGAGTCTTTCATATCGAGATTAGGCGAGTTCCCTATTACAAAGGCGGCGCCGATTGAGCTTAAAATCACAAACCGGGAGAAGAAGCAGCTGCTGATTCAAGGGGATGTGGATTTGACGCTGTCAATTCCGTGCAGCCGTTGTCTGAAGGAAGTCCCGACAGACATCCGTTTTTTTATCGATAAGGAGATAGCCTTAGAAAATTCAGCCATCCGTGATGAAGAAATGGAAGATGCCGACTACCTGATTGGATTACATCTGGATATAGATAAACTTGTCTATGGAGAGATTTTGGTGAACTGGCCGATGAAAGTTCTGTGCAAGGAAGATTGCAAAGGAATTTGTAAAGTCTGCGGCAAAGACCTCAACGAGGGGGACTGCGGATGCCAGAGAACAGAACTGGATCCAAGAATGGCAGCAATCCAGGATATCTTTAACAAATTTAAGGAGGTGTAAGTAAATGTCAATTTGTCCAAAAAATAAATCTTCCAAAGGAAGAAGAGATAAAAGAAGAGCAAACTGGAAAATGACCGCTCCGGCATTGGTAAAATGCAGCAAATGCGGAGAGTTCATGATGCCTCATAGAGTATGCAAAAACTGTGGCTCTTACAACAAAAAAGAAATCATTGCTCAGGACTAATCGCTGAGAAAAAGAAGGCGTCTGGAGGATAGAGATATCGTTCCGGACGTTTTTTTGTGGGATAGGAACAAAGCACAGTACTCTGCTTCCCGATTGTAACAGTTCAGCTCGCGCCATTCGCAATCCCGCACTACGGGCTTCAAAATTGCTCATGAACGGGCGTTCTGCTCATAAGCAGTCTCGTATGCTCATTCATGCAAGCATGATTCGCCTACGAAACTGCTTATGGCTGAACTGTTACTCATGGTTCTGGCGAATTGGATTTTTGTATTGTGGGAAAAAATCATCTATGGTATGATAAGGGGAACAGCAATGGAAGATAAGAAGAGGGAGAAGAGAGATGGGTCAATTTTTTAACTTAGATAACAAGTTTTTTCAGGTGATTAATAAAATTGTAGATTGTTTCGGTCTGAGTATTCTCTGGCTGGTTTGCAGCATACCGGCGATTGTGACATTCTATCTGGCGTATACGACGTCTTCGCTGATTTTCTGGCTGCTCTTTTGTGTTGCCGTGGCTCCTTCGGGCGTGGCGCTCACAGCCGTGTATTATGCAGTCAATAAGGTCGTCATCCATAACAGGAGCTATGTCTGGACGGAGTTTCGGCACGCGTTTGCCAGTAATTTCAAACAGGCTTCGGCTGTATCTGTGATTTTAGCGGTGGCGGCAGTGGTCCTTGGGATAGATGCTTATATTATGTACCAATATGCAAAAGAGGGAAAAGCAATAGGCTCCATCTACATCGTGTTTGTGATTCTGATTGTGTTTGAAGCGGCATGGGCAGTTTATATTTTTCCGTACATGGCGCGTTTTGAAAATACAGTTAAGCAGCTTTTGAAAAATACGGCGTATATCGCCATTGCCAACCTTCCGAGAACCATTATCATGGCAGTGGTTCTTGGCGCGGTATGCCTGTCGGTCTATTTGTTTCCGGTCATCCTGATCATTATCCCGTCAGTATTTCTGCTGTTTGTCAATCTGATCATAGAAAAAGTATTCCGCAAATATATGTCAGAGGAAGACGCCCTGGCGGAAGATGAGCGCAACCGGGATTCGTATCATTGATTTTGCTGTTGATTTATAGAAAGACTTATAGTATATTTTGTTATAGACGTGTAGGAGTTTCCGAAGAGCATGGGAATGGAGAGTAGTTATGCAGCAAAATGAGACGCTTGGGATTACGAGGGTTGCTTTGGACGCCATGGGCGGGGATTATGCTCCGGCCCAGATGGTAAAAGGCGCTGTTGACGCAGTAGTTGGGAGAAAAGATATTCGGGTTTTGCTGGTGGGACAAAAGGACGTCCTGCAGGAAGAACTAAAACAATATACTTATCCGGCGGAACAGATTGAGATCGTCCATGCAGAGGAGGTCATAGAGACAGCGGAGCCCCCGGTGAACGCCATCCGCAAGAAAAAGCAGTCGTCCATCGTGGTAGGCATGAACCTAGTGAAGCAGAAAGAGGCGGACGCTTTTGTTTCGGCGGGCAACACAGGCGCTATCTTAGTAGGGGGACAGGTCATTGTCGGGAGGATTAAAGGAGTCGAACGGCCGCCCCTTGCGCCCCTGATACCGACAGAGAAAGGGGTATCGCTGCTGATTGACTGCGGGGCTAATGTGGATGCGAGGCCGTCCCATTTGGTGCAGTTTGCAAAAATGGGTTCCATCTATATGGAGAATGTACTTGGAATAAAAAATCCCCGGGTTGCCATCGTCAATATCGGGGCCGAGGAAGAAAAAGGAAACGCTCTGGTAAAAGAGACCTTTCCCTTATTAAAGGAATGCGGGGATATCCACTTTGTGGGAAGCATTGAAGCGAGAGAAATCCCCCATGGGGAAGCGGATGTAATTGTGTGCGAGGCGTTTGTGGGAAATGTTATTTTAAAGCTATACGAGGGATTGAGCGCTACTTTGATAGGCGTGGTCAAAACAGGCATGATGAGCACTTTAAAGAGTAAAATCGGTGCGGCGCTTGCCCTTCCGGCATTAAAGAGCACCCTAAAGGCATTCGACGCCTCCCAGTATGGCGGGGCGCCGCTGTTAGGCTTAAACGGCCTGGTGGTAAAAACCCATGGCAGCGCTAAGGCACAGGAGATTACAAACTCTATTTATCAATGTGTCATATTTAAAGAACAGGACATTAATGGAAAAATCAGGAAAAACATTCAATGTTCAGAGGAACAGGAAAGGAAGTAGTTATGGAATTTGAAAAACTGAAAAAAATCATTGCAGAGGTATTGAATGTGGATGAGGAAGAGATTGGAATGGACACAACGTTCGTAGATGATCTTGGAGCGGACTCTTTGGACATCTTCCAGATTATTATGGGGATTGAAGAGGAATTTGACATTGAGATTGCCAGCGAAGAGGCGGAGGACATCGTTACCGTTTCTGACGCAGTAGAAAAGATCAAAAATGCGTTAAACTAATCATAAATTGTTGCATGATATTGTGTGCAGGCCCTTGTTTCATGCAAGGGCTTTTGTCAAATCAAGGGTTTTTTCCTGTTTTATCGCGGCGATTCAGTGTTTTTGTGGTGAACGGATGGTAAGCCATGCAGACAATTATGGATGCATGGCTTGCTGTATTGCGTCCAACCCGCTTACGGAACGCAGGGAAGGGGAACGTAACGGGCATAGGGTAAGGCAGGAAAAAGCCTCTGAGAGAACGGAGGGAACATGATAAAAATAAAAGAATTGCAGGAAAAAATCGGGTACGGGTTCCAACAGGAAGGGCTGCTGCGGCAGGCTTTGACCCATAGTTCTTACGCCAACGAAAAACATATGAAGAAGCTGTCTGACAATGAGCGACTGGAGTTTTTAGGCGATGCGGTCCTTGAGATTATATCCAGTGAGTTTTTGTACCGGAATTACCCCAATCTTTCCGAAGGGGATTTGACAAAGCTGCGGGCAAGCATTGTCTGCGAGCCAACCTTGGCTCTCTGTACCAGGGAAATTGATTTGGGAGATTACCTGCTTTTAGGAAAGGGAGAGAACTTAACGGGCGGGAGAGAGCGAAAATCCATACTTTCGGATGCGTTAGAGGCGCTCATCGGCGCTATTTACCTTGACGGCGGATTTGAATGCGCAAAGGCGTTTATCCACAGATTTATCCTGACCGATATAGAGCATAAAAAATTGTTTTACGACAGCAAGACCATTTTGCAGGAGGTAATCCAGGGAAATTATGAGGAAACCCTGCACTATGAATTATTGTCGGAGGAAGGGCCGGATCACGATAAGAAGTTTCGGGTGGAGGCAAAAATCGGGGAGAGAGTCCTTGGGACGGGAACGGGCCATACCAAGAAGGCGGCGGAGCAGGAAGCGGCTTATCAGGCGTTATTGTTTTTAAAGCCGAAGCTGTGATGGAGAGAGGGTCGTATGTATTTAAAGAGCATCGAAGTACAGGGATTTAAGTCCTTTGCAAATAAAATCATATTTGATTTCCATAACGGCATCACCGGTATCGTAGGGCCAAATGGCAGCGGAAAGAGCAATGTGGCGGATGCGGTGCGCTGGGTGCTGGGCGAGCAGAGCGCGAAACAGCTGCGCGGCGCCAGTATGCAGGACGTCATTTTTGCAGGAACGGAGAATCGGAAACCCCTAAGTTACGCCTATGTGGCAATCACCATGGATAACTCAGACCACCAGTTAGCGGTATCCTATGAGGAAGTGACGGTGGCAAGGCGCGTATACCGCTCCGGAGAGAGCGAATATCTCATCAATGGGCGTTCCTGCCGTCTGAAAGATGTGGCGGAATTGTTCTACGATACCGGTATCGGAAAAGAAGGCTATTCGATTATAGGGCAGGGGCAGATAGAGCGCATCTTAAGCGGCAAGCCGGAGGAGCGCAGAGAGCTCTTTGACGAGGCGGCGGGCATTGTCAAATACAAAAAACGCAAGGCGGCGGCTCAGAAAAAATTAGAGAGCGAGAAAGAAAACC
>CANQUZ010000054.1 GCA_947627165.1 uncultured Roseburia sp. | reverse complement strand
CCCGTAGCGCAAAGGACCGCCCTGGCCTGAAAAAGATACGCCTTTTTCTCATTGACATCAAATCCACAGGCTCCGCAGACCTTTCCTCCGGCAAGGAGATAATCCGTGACATTGACATGATGGATGACGGTGATATTCTTTTTGCTCCTCACCGCCTTTGCCAACAGAGGTTTGATGTTTTCCCCGTTAATCTTAATATTGCGATCGCCCCTTGCGGCATAAGCTCCGGTCTCATCCTTCAAAATGACAAGCCCCAGTTCTTCGAGTTTTTCCGCCGCCCGATTCAGCCCCCGCGACATGGAGAGCAGCAAGTCCTCCCGCGCGATTCCGGCTGCGTCCTTCTTTGCGTATTCCACATAATCTTCCGGCTTTCTTCCTTCCGTAATGTAAGCGTTTAGGGCATTGACGCCGGCCGCAAGGCATCCGCTGCGGGTGATATTTGCTTTTTCCGCAATCACCACCCGGACATCCGGCCGCTCCTCCGCCAGGGTAAGGGCTGCATAACAGCCGGCGGCGCCCCCTCCAATGATGAGCACCTCCGCAGTAATCTTTTCTATTTTCATATAAGCTCCCGCATACTTTCTTATTTTTTCAACTTTTCTATTGTGATGCTGAACCCAACCCATAGACTATATGTAAAAGATTTTTTCGGTTCCTATGTTAGCGTTGTCTGCAATCAGCACCTCTGCAGGCTTTTGATCCAACCGGTTGTCTGTATAGACAAACGCCCGGTAAATGAATACGTTCACCTTTTCTCCCGGCAAAATCTGCTCCTCTTCTAACCGCCTGTGGGCAGTCAGCAAAACGTCGCGCACCCGTATCAGCAGCTCCACCTCTCTGCCCCGGAACATCACCTGCTCCACAACCCCCTCTTCGGAAGAAGAAAGGTAGCGGCTCTGCTCCTCCAGCTTTGTCACAGACACATTTTCCGGCCTTACCACCGCGTGGTATGCAGGGTTTAAATCCTCATAGCCCCGAAATCTGCTGATGCTGGCAATGTGGGTAGGCTGCCCCATAAATTCCGTGACAAAGGGCGTCTTCGGCCGGCTGTAGATATCCCTGGGGCTTCCCATCTGCTCCACGCGCCCGTGGTTCATAATGATAATCTCATCCGCCACTTCAATCGCCTCATCCTGGTCATGGGTGACAAAGATACTGGTAATCCCCACCTTTGAAATCATCCCCCGAAGCCATCTGCGCAGTTCCTGGCGCACTTTGGCGTCAATGGCGGCAAAGGGTTCGTCTAACAGCAGCAATTCCGGATTTGGCGCTAAGGCTCTGGCAAAGGCGACCCTCTGCCTCTGGCCTCCGGAGAGCTGGTTCGGATAGCGTTTCTCCAATCCTTTCAGCCCCACCAGATCCACCAATTCCTCCACGCGCCGCCTGATATCCGCCTTGTTCCATTTCTTTACCGCAAGCCCGAACGCAATGTTGTCATAAACCGTCATATAGCGGAACAGCGCGTAGTTTTGAAATACAAATCCGATTCCTCTCTCGCTTGCCGCTACCTCATTCATTCTTTTTCCATCAATGATAATGTCTCCCGAATCTGCTGTCTCCAAGCCTGCAAGTATACGCAGAATAGTGGTTTTTCCGCTTCCGCTGGGGCCTAAAAGACCAATGAGTTTTCCCTTTTCGATACAAAAGCTGACATCATCCGACGCTTTATGGTCTTTGAATGTTTTATTGATATGCTTTAACTCCACATAGTGGTTGTTCTGCTCTTCCATGGTTTCCCCCATTCCCGCTTTATGCGTCTTTTTTTCCTTGATACTCCAGTATGCTTCTTAAAATTAGGATCATGACCGCCATACATACTAAAAGGGATGAGACGGCAAAGGCTCCGGTGAAGTCATACCCCTGGTACAGCAACTCAATATAGAGCGGCATCGTGTTGGTCTTTCCCCTCAAATGCCCGGAAAGCACGGATACCGCTCCAAATTCTCCCATCGCCCTTGCCGTACACAAGACGATTCCGTAGAGCAGCGCCCATTTGATGTGCGGAAAGGTGATTTTTCTAAAGATGGTAAACCCATTCGCCCCCATCAATGCCGCCGCCTCTTCTTCCTCGGTTCCCTGGGCGTTCAGCACCGGAATCAGCTCTCTGGAAATAAACGGAAACGTAACAAAAATGGTTGCAAGCACAATCCCCGGCACGGCAAATATGATTTTTATGCCCGCCCCCTGCAGATAGGGATAAAGCGCGCTCTGCCTGCCAAAGGTCAATACATAAATCAGTCCTGCGATAATCGGAGACACCGTAAACGGAAGATCAATCATTGCGGAAAGGACTTTTTTCCCGCGGAACTCAAACCTTGTCAAACAAAAAGATGCAAAGATTCCAAATACCGTATTGATGAAAACGGCAATCACAGTCACCTCAAGGGTAAGGCCCACGGCTTTTCTGGCATATTCATCTGTCACCGCCGTCAGAAATACCCCAACTCCCTCTTCAAACGCGGTGAATACAACATAAATTAACGGGAGGATTAGCATCACCGTAAGAAACACTGCGCTGATTCCAATCAAGATCCATTTTGCCGCTCCCGAATTTTTTCTAACCTTCATAGTTCCTCTCATTCTGCCGCTTCAGCGGCTTTTGCACCAGCAGGGACTTTGTGCGCTGCCCGCTGCATCTGCCTCGCTTGCGGATGCAGCGCAGACACAAGCTTCCCCTTATTTCTACGCCGCGGCTTATCAGGCAATCCCAGTCACAATCTTAGAAGCGCGGCTCTGCAGCGCTGCGTTCACAAACAAAATCACAAACGACGCCGCCAACATCACAAGAGCAATGGAAGTCGCGCTGGCATAATCAAACTCCTGCAGCTCCGACATAATCATCAGCGGCGCTATCTCTGTCTCATAAGGCATATTTCCTGCAATAAACACCACGCTGCCGTATTCCCCTAGCCCCCTTGCAAAAGACATCGTAAATCCTGCTATCAGCGACGGCGCAATTTCCGGCAGTATCACCCTAAAAACAGTCTGGCGGCGGCTTGCCCCAAGGATGTGGGCAGCCTCCTCATACTGCGCGTCAAATTTTTCCAATACAGGCTGCACGGAACGCACTACAAAAGGGATGCCGATGAAAATCAGGGCAATGGTAATGCCCAGCCTTGTATAGGCGATTTCAATGCCAAAACGATGAAAAATCGATCCCACCCAACCGTTGGCAGTGGTCAGATGGGTCAGGGAAATGCCTGCCACGGCAGTCGGCAGGGCAAACGGCAGCTCTATCATGCCGTTCATCACCGACTTGCCCGGAAAATCATAGCGGACCAATACCCACGCAAGGATCATCCCCATCACCGCATCCACCACCGCCGCTATAAAAGCGGTGGAAAAGCTCACCTGATAACTGGATAGCACCCTTGGCCTTGTCACTGTGGCAATAAAATCAGAAGGGGAAAGCCTCGCAGAAAATATGACCAGAGAGCACAGGGGAATGATAACAATGATTCCCATCAGCGTGACGGTAATGCCCAGTGATAATCCAAACCCTGGTATCACTCTCTTCTTTTTGCTATTTTTACGTTTCATAGATGACTCCGCCCCTTTCTCGCATTGGCATCCTGTTATCAGGATTTTGCCCGCCTTTTCTCCGGCTACTGTGCATTTTCATAAATACTGTCAAAAACGCCTCCGTCCGCAAAATGTTTTTCTCCTGCTTCGCCCCATCCGCCAAAATAGCTGATATCTGTCAAGGTGAGGTTATTGATAATCCATTTGCCGTCGGTCGGAAGTTCCGTAATCGCATTTTCATTGCTCTCTAAGACATAGTCCTTTAAAATCTCTTCGTTTGAAGGGCGGTAGTAATTTTCCGCTTCTAACCTCTGCGCCTCATCGGAATAGAGGTAACTCAAATACTCCTCCGCAACTTCTCTCGTCCCTCTGTTATCCACCACTTCATCTACAATCGCCACTGTTGGCTGGCAGAGAATGGACACGGAAGGAACTACAATCTCATACTCTCCTGGTGTCTCCTCTAAAGAAAGGAACGCTTCGTTTTCCCAAGCGATCAGCACATCTCCCTGGCCGTTTTCTGTAAAGGTGGTAGTCGCGCCTCTTGCACCGGAATCTAATACCAGAACGTTTTGGTAGAGTTTCCTCATGCTCTCCGTTACTTCTTCCTCGCTCTGTCCCTGTTCCTCAAAATATTTCCACGCCGCCAGATAATTCCATCTCGCTCCGCCGGAAGTTTTGGGATTTGGCGTAATCACTCCCACACCGTCTTTTAACAAATCATCCCAATCTTTGATATCCTTAGGATTTCCTTTTCTCACCAGAAATACGATAGTGGACGTATAGGGGGAACTGTCCAGTTCAAATTCTTCCGTAAATCCCGGTTCTATCAGCCCAGCATCCGCTACGACCTGAACATCCCCCTCTAACGCCAGTGTCACCACGTCCGCCTCAAGGCCATTGGCAACTTCAAGCGCCTGCTTGCCGGATCCTCCATGGGACTGGACAATGCTCACTTCCTGCCCTTTTTCTTCTTTCCAGTGCTGCGCAAACAATTCATTGTAAGCCGCATAAAGCTCTCTGGTGGGGTCATAAGAAACGTTTGTAATCTCAATGGCTTCCGCTGCCGCCGGTTCATTTGTGCCTTCATTATCAGCTGCTGCCGGCGCTGCCTGTTCCTTTACGCTTCCATTATCAGCCGCTGCCGGCGCTGCGCTTTTATCGGCATTGCCGCACCCTGCCAGTGCGCCTGATGCAAGAAGCAACGCCAAACCAAAAGAAATCCCTCTGTTACCTGACAAAAATTTTTTCATGTTGTCTCCTCCTCTAAATAAATCTTATAATTCCTATAGGCTTACTATGGAATATAATGGAATTAATGTCTTTTGTCAAGTACTTTTTTTCATTGATGAATCAAGGGATGTTTTCACTGATGAATCGAAAGATGTTTTCATTGATAAATGAAAGAAGGAAAGAAAGCCAGACAGGGCTGTTCCATGGCACAGTAAAAGAGGCTGTTTCAACGAAACAGCCTCTTTTAGGAGAAGGTATTTTTACTATGGGGTATAGCAAAAACTATATATGTATTGGGGGTTTTTACAGTATTATAATAACACGTTCTTCAAAATAAGTGTGCACAAATTTCCATTTTTTTTCATCTTGGGATTATGCACGTTGTACGGTACTTTTTTCCTTATATATGCAATTTTCCAGGCTTATGCCTCAAATAACGCCTCAAACTCTTCTCTTCCGATTTTTTCCTTTTCCAGCAAAAGGTTCGCGCAAGCGTCTAAGACAGCCCGATGTTCCATAATGATATTTTTCGCTTTTACATAGCACTCATCAATGATGCGCTTCACTTCCTGGTCGATGGCGACCGCAACGCCCTCGCTGTAACCCCTCGTATGGGCAAGGTCACGCCCGATGAACACTTCATCATCCTCATTGTCATAGCAAATCAGGCCAATATTATCCGACATTCCATAGCGAGTCACCATTGCTTTCGCCATCTTTGTCGCCTGCTTGATGTCCTGGGACGCCCCGGTGGTAATGTCGTCAAATACCAGTTCCTCCGCCACGCGGCCGCCCAGGGAGACAATAATGTCCTGCAGCATCTTCCCTTTGGTATTGAACATCTCGTCTTTTTCCGGCAGCGGCATCGTGTAACCTGCCGCACCGTTTCCGGTAGGAATGATGGAAACGGAATACACCGGCCCGACATCCGGCAGCAAATGGAACAGAAGGGCGTGCCCCGACTCATGGAACGCGGTAATGCGCTTTTCCTTATCGGAAATCACGCGGCTTTTCTTTTCTGTGCCAATCCCGACTTTCACAAAGGACTTCCGGATATCCGTCTGGGTCAAAAATGCGCGGTTCTCCTTTGCCGCTGCAATGGCGGCCTCATTCAGCAGATTTTCCAAATCCGCTCCGGTAAACCCTACGGTCGTCTGCGCCAGCTCTTTTAAATCCACGTCGTCGCCCAACGGCTTATTTTTTGCATCCACACGGTTGGTCGCCGCCATCACGATAATCCCCTCGTTAATGCCAAAGCCGTCCATCTCTACAAGCATCTGGTTCAGCGTCTGCTCACGCTCGTCATGTCCGCCGCCCATGCCTGTTCCACGGCGCCTTGCCACAGCGTCAATCTCATCAATAAAGACAATGCAGGGCGCATTCCTTTTCGCTTCCTCGAATAAATCCCTCACACGCGAAGCTCCCACGCCCACAAACATCTCCACGAAATCGGATCCGGAAATGCTGAAAAACGGCACCCCCGCCTCTCCTGCAATCGCTTTTGCCAGAAGCGTTTTTCCCGTTCCGGGAGGTCCTACCAATAGGATGCCCTTTGGTATCCGCGCCCCCAACTGGGTATATTTTTTCGGTGCCCGGAGAAAATCAACGATTTCCTCCAACTCCTCTTTTTCTTCTTTTAGCCCCGCCACATTGGCAAAGGTCACCCGCTTTTCCGGATCTTCCGGCATCCTTCTGGCACGGCTCTTTCCAAAGTTCATCATCTTACTGCCGCCGCCTGAATTTGCCGCCGCCTGATTCGTCATAATCATGAAAAAGATGAACATTGCCGCAAAAATAATCAGATAGGGCAGCAAAGTCAAAATCCAGCTCTCCTCCGGGGGATTTTGAACCG
The DNA here is from genome assembly GCA_947627165.1 of uncultured Roseburia sp. Lineage (GTDB taxonomy): Bacteria > Bacillota > Clostridia > Lachnospirales > Lachnospiraceae > Roseburia. The sequence continues at coordinate 4,639 of CANQUZ010000054.1, read as the reverse complement.
TATAATTATTGATCCCATGCTGCCGCATATATTCTTCAATCTCGCCCACATCCGACACTAACAACACCTGGGTGCTTCCATCGTTGAGCGTAATGCGGACGCTGCCGGTCGGCACTTCCCTGTTCGGCACAATGTGGACCTGCGCCACGCTGCCGGACTCTACCGCCTCCTCAAACGCGCCCCTCGTGTAACTGTTTGCCGTTGAACCGCCATCCAGCCAATACCAGATTGCCACCACAGCCAAAATCAATATGAAATAAAACCCGAATCCTCCAAAACCACTTCTTCTATTATTCAATCCAGTTCTCCTTTATTCTTCTATCTCCACAAATCCAATATACGGCAAATTCCGATACTTCTGGTCATAATCCAAACCATATCCTACCACAAACCGATCCGGAATCGAGAACCCAACGTAATCTACGTTTACCTCCATCACGCGACGCTCCGGCTTGTCTAAAAGCGTACACAGCTTTAAGCTTTTTGGATTTCTTGTTTTCAAATTCTGTATCAGGTAATGCAGGGTTCTCCCTGAATCAATGATATCCTCAATCAGCAGCACATTTTTCCCCTCGATGCTGGTGGATAAGTCCTGCACGATCTTCACGACGCCGCTGGACGACGTGCCGCCGCCATAGCTGGAAACGGACATAAATTCGATTTCCACCGGCGAAGTAATGCGTTTTGCCAGCTCACAGGTAAAAAACGCGGATCCTTTTAAAATGCAGATCAGGCACACCGGCTCATCCCCGTATTCCTCACTAATCTGCCGCCCCAGTTCTTTTACTCTTTCCTCGATTTCCTCCTCCGGCAGATAAACATGAATCTCTTTCATCTTCATAAGCAATTCCTCCGACGATCTGTACTTCTAATATTTTTCTCGTATGTTCATGAATGTTGTAAGCTGAACTGATACGGCCGCCGACAACCCAGACGACGTGGGAACCCTCTGTCAAAAGCCACGTTTCATCTCTCTTTTCAAGCGGTATTTTTTCATTCACAAAGTATTCTTTTAATTTCTTCTGATGCCCCTGCAAATCTATGGTCAGGTAATCCCCGGCTTTGGGCTTGCGTACTTGTAAATCATCTTTAATCTTATCATAGTTCAGCCATTTCGTATACTTTTTTTTACAAATTTGCCCGCTGTCCCCGGAAAAATCCAAAAGCCGGAACCTCATTTCGCAGCCGTCCAGCTTCAGGGAAACCCGCTCTCCCAGTTCCAACCTCCGCCTTTCGACGCAATATTCCCCAGCGTCTGTTGCCAAAGGTTGTTCCGGCAGAACACCTGCTGTTTTCTGCAGCTGTACGCCTCCATAAACTCTCCTTGCCCGCACTCCATACGGCAAATCCACGCTCCGCCCTACCTGTCTGGAAAACAGATCTTCCACTGCAGCCACATGAACCGCCCCAATATCTCTGCCGCTGCCGGATACCGCCTCCAGCACCTGATACACCACCTCGGACTGCAGCAGCTTCGGACAGCCTTCCAATGTCTCCGCATTTAAAAAGCAATCCCCCGCTCCTTCCCACCGGCAGCACTCCGCCGCCAACGCTCCGCCCTGTTCCCTCAGATAATCCGCCATCTGCCCTAAGAGCCGGGCGCTCTGGTTGATGTGGGAAACCGCCTGGGCGTTTACCCTGGTCAGTTGGGACAGCACCTGGTGGCGAATGCGGTTTCTGCTGTAGGAGAGGTCCAGATTGCTTGAATCTGTCCTGTACTCCTGCCCCGCCTGGTTTAAATATTGTTCGATGTCCTGCCTTAAGACGCTTAAAAGCGGCCGGATGATTTCCGCCCCCGCCACAAAAGGGCGTTTTGGCCGCATCCCGGCAAGCCCCCTAATGCCGCTTCCGCGCGCCATCCGAAACAGCAGAGTCTCTGCGTTATCGTCCGCATGATGCGCCAATGCCACTTTGACGCTCCCGGCTTTTTCCCTCAACCGGCTTACTTCCTCGCCGTAGCATTCGTAGCGCTGCATCCGCGCCGCCTCTTCCATCCCTAATCCATGGGATTTTGCGCAGGCTGGCACATCTACGGCGTACACGCGGCAGGGGACGGCGTGCCTGCCGCAAAGGGCTTCCACAAACGCCGCGTCCTCCCTGCTCTCCTCGCCCCGAATCCCATGCTCCACATGAACGGCGCACAAATCAAACGTTATCGTTTTTTGCAGTTCCAGCAAAATCAGCAGAAGGCACACCGAATCCGCGCCGCCTGAAATTCCTGCAACGACGCAGTCCCCAGGCGCAATCAATGCCTCTTGCTTTATCCACTCCATCACTTGTTCTGTCATCTATTTCTCCCAAATGCAGGCGGTAAGCACCGTCATATCATCTTCCGCCTTTCCTCCGGTAAAAAGCATAACCCGTTCCATAATCCGTTTCGCAAGAATGCCCGGATTATTGGTCTGTATGCTTTCTATCATCTCCTGCATCGTCTCCTCCGGCTTTGACGCCCCCAAATGTTCCAGCACACCGTCTGTCACCATAACGACGAAATCGCCGTTTCCAAGCTGCCTCTGCTGTTTTTCAATTTCAAACTGTGTCTCAACACCCACTGGAAGGCTTGAGGATGCGATGCATTCCACCCCCTGCTCCCGCTTAATGAAAGCGGCTGCCGCGCCGATTTTATAAAACTCCGCCATTCCGGTATACAGATTGATTTTGCAGAGATCCACGGTGGAATAAAGATCGTTGTCGCCCCGCATTACCATAGCGGAATTCATCATGCGGGTCGCCGTCTCCACCGAAAACCCCGCCTCCAGGAACCGCTCCAGCAAATCCAGCACCATTTCGCTTTCCTTGCAGGCAGTGCTGCCGGAACCCATTCCATCGGAAATTCCTAACACCAGTTCTCCCCGTTCCAACTCCAAAAAAGAAAAATTGTCCCCGGAAATCTGCGCCCCGTCTTTCTTTATCCGGGCAATGCCCTGCACATTCCGGTAAAGGGTGTCCTCATACAGGGCAAATTCTGCCACCTCTTTGGAAATAAACGTTTTGGAATCCGCCGGGAGCCTCATTTTTTTATTCATGGCGCGCTCTGCCGCCGCAACAAACGTTTTCATGGAAATACAGCCTCCCATGCGGCTTTTTAAGGCGGCTTCCAGCTTCAGCCTGCCCTCCGCCGTCTCAATCAAATGGATGTTTTCCACCGTAATTCCATGCTCTTTGGCGCGGTAGCGGATTTCCGCCAGCATCCCCCGCTCCTGCCGGTCCAATATTTTTTCTTCCCTGGCGCAATCTTTCATAATATATGCCATGGCATCTAACTGCTCTGCAATCACCTGGCGGTTTTCCAACAGACGGTTATACCACGCCCGGTTTAAGTTTACCCGCTCAAAAACGTGGACAGCCTCCTCCACCATATCTTTGCTTCTAAGGCAATATCGGCTTAACTCCCGCTCCTGTTCTTCCGCCGGAGTCCCTACGTGCCAGATAGAAGAAATCATCCCGGAAATGATCCCATAGAGGGGCGTCGCATCCCTTTCCCAGCAAATGGCGCAGGACTCGCAGGAAGCGCACATTTTCCCTGTCAGCTCGTTTTGGATCTGCCCCAGCTCCTCCGCCGTATACCTGTTTTTTTTCTGGCTCATATTATAAAAAATATGGGAAAGCCCCTGAAAAGATTCCGCATAGTTCATCAGCTTCTCGCCGTTTCCCCGCTCGCTTTTCTCTTCCACCATAATTTCCGCCGGCTGATATTCCATCAGCCTGTGCAGCAGACGATTCAATAAAATGACCGCCCCGAAGACAAACACCGCCTCCAGAAAGACTGCCGCAGCCTCCGGCTGTTCCCTCCATTCCAGCAGGCTTCCGCAAAAGGACAATATCAGGGTGGACACCGCCGCCAAAATCCCCGCCAAAAAAGCCGGGCACCCTTCCTGCACCCATTCTACCAGGCGGATTGCCCCGGCAGTCACCAACAGAACCACTCCGTATTTTACCGCAGCCGTAAGGGGCATGAAAAAAATCATCCCTATGTACATAAAACCCATCAGCAGCAGACCGCTCACGCGCTCTAAATACAGGGCGGCAAAATAGGCGGGAACCAGCGGATAGCACCCCATGACGCCCGCCCCGCAGACAAAGCTTCCCAGTATCCCAAGTATCATTTGTTTTGCATTCGTTTTCCTCATGACTTCTCTCCTTCTTTCTTTTTTGCAGCTCATTATAAAAGTCCGAAGGAAAAATCTTTGTCAAAGGAAAGCCTGCTTTCCAAAAACTTTTCGCCAAAATTCCGTTTTCTATGTCTTTTTGAGGGAATTAAAATCTTTTCATCATTTTTAAGAATTTTACACAAAGTTATATCTTAATCTGCGTCCACTTCCCCGCCCGAAAGCGTATTGAGGCAAACAGAAACCGGGAAACCTGGTCAAAGAGAACCCCCAGCCAGATGCCCACAATCCCCATGCCAAGCACATATCCGCAGAAATAGGAACCCAGGGTACGGATTAGCGTCACACTGACGGTGGATGCCGCCGCCGTATAGAGCGTGTCCCCGGCTCCCCGCAGGCAGCCCATGTAGATCACCTGGGAAATCTGGAAGAACGTGACGATCATCAGCACATGGGTGATCCGTACGCCGATGGCGATGATCTCCTCCCTGCCCGGGAAAAACAGGCTGAACACTAAACGCCCGCCCAGC
>CANQUZ010000053.1 GCA_947627165.1 uncultured Roseburia sp. | reverse complement strand
CTGTTCTTGATTTCTTACTAACCATTTTTCGTCACTCCTTTAATTATTTCTTACCAGTCTTACCAACTTTACGTCTAATAACTTCATCAGCATATTTGATACCTTTTCCTTTGTAAGGCTCAGGTCTTCTCTTATCTCTGATTTCCGCTGCGTATTGGCCAACTTTTTCTTTATCAATACCGGATACAATGATTTTGTTTCCGTCAACTTTTGATTCCAATCCTTCCGGATCTGTCATCTCAACCGGATGGGAATATCCTAAGTTAAGCGTAAGAACCTGTCCGGACTTGGAAGCCTTGTAACCAACACCGTTCACCTCAAGCTGTTTTGTATATCCTTCTGTTACGCCGACTACCATGTTGTTTATTAACGTTCTGGTTAATCCGTGTAAAGATTTCATTTTTTTCAAATCATTCGGTCTTGTAACGATTATCGCGTCGCCTTCTAATTTGATCTCCATCTCAGATGGAAGGGTTCTTTCCAGAGTTCCCTTGGGACCTTTTACAGTCACATGATTATTTTCTGCAATATCCACTGTTACGCCAGCCGGAACTGCGATTGGCATTCTTCCTATACGTGACATGCCCGTACCTCCTAAAATTATAATCTCATTGCGGCTCACTTCGCAGCCGCTAAACTGTTTTTACCATACGAATGCTAATACTTCTCCGCCTACCTGAAGCTTTCTAGCTTCCTTATCGGTGATGATTCCCTGATTTGTGGAGAGGATTGCAATGCCTAAACCGCCGAGCACTCTTGGAAGCTCATCTTTCGCAGCATAAACGCGAAGTCCTGGTTTAGAGATTCTCTTTAACCCTGTAATGATTTTCTCATTTTTGTCCGCGCCATATTTTAATGTGATACGGATGGTCTTAAAATTGCCGTCTTCCACGATATCATATTTTACAATATATCCCTCATTTACAAGAATATCTGCAATCGCTATTTTTATTTTAGATGCAGGAACATCAACTGTATCATGTTTAGCAGTGTTTGCATTACGGATTCTTGTAAGCATATCTGCGATTGGATCACTCGTCATCATGATGTATATTTCCTCCTTTTTAATACTACGGTCTCACCGTACCGTCTGATTACCAGCTTGCTTTCTTAACGCCTGGTATCTGGCCTTTGTATGCTAACTCACGGAAACATACTCTGCAGATTCCGTATTTTCTTAAAACTGCATGTGGACGTCCACAAACACGGCAGCGTGTGTATTCTCTGGTAGAGAATTTCTGTTTGCGCTGCTGTTTTATTTTCATAGATGTTTTAGCCATTAAAATTCCCTCCTACTTATTTGGCGAATGGCATATTGAACAGTGTCAATAATTCACGAGCTTCTTCATCTGTCTTTGCCGTAGTAACGAAAATGATATCCATACCACGAACTTTATCCACTTTATCATATTCGATTTCCGGGAAAATCAACTGTTCTTTGATACCAAGAGCATAGTTTCCACGGCCGTCAAACGCATTCGGATTTACGCCTCTGAAGTCACGCACACGAGGCAGCGCCAAGTTCACCAAGCGATCCATAAACTCATACATCTTCTCTCCGCGCAGAGTGGTCTTGCATCCGATTGCCATTCCCTCTCTGATTTTGAAGTTTGCCACTGAATTTTTCGCTTTGGTCGCAACCGCTTTCTGTCCTGTGATTGTTTCCATATCTTTGATTGCAGCTTCTAATAATTTTGCATTTTCTTTGGCTTCGCCAACGCCCATATTGACAACGATTTTGTCAAGTTTCGGCACTTCCATGATATTTTTATATCCAAATTTTTTGATCATAGCGTCTACGATCTCATTCTGGTATTGTTTTTTCAGTCTGCTCACCTGATTGGCCTCCTCTCTCTACTTAGTCAATAACTTCGCCTGTAGATTTTGCGAAACGTACTTTTTTATCCCCATCCATCTTAAAGCCCACACGGGTCGCTTTTCCCTTATGGAGATACATTACGTTAGAAATATCAATCGGGCCTTCCTGGTGAATAATGCCGCCCTGCTGGTTTGCCATGCTTGGTTTGGCGTGTTTTGTCACCATGTTGATGCCTTCTACAAGAACTGTATTATTTTTTTTGTTGACAGCAATAATCTTGCCTTCTTTGTCTTTATCTTTACCAGCGATTACTTTGACCATATCGCCTTTTTTAATTTTCATGGTTGCCATATCCTGGTCCTCCTACAATACTTCCGGAGCTAAGGAAACAATTTTCATGAACTGCTTTTCACGAAGCTCTCTAGCTACCGGTCCAAAAATACGTGTTCCTCTCGGAGTTTTGTCATCTTTAATGATAACAGCAGCGTTCTCATCAAATTTAATATAAGAACCGTCTTTACGACGCGCACCTTTCACTGAACGAACAACTACAGCTTTTACGATGTCACCTTTTTTTACAACACCGCCTGGTGTTGCGTCTTTGACCGTAGCAACAATAACATCACCAATATTCGCATATCTTCTAGTAGAGCCACCCATAACACGGATAACCAGCAATTCTTTTGCCCCTGTGTTATCGGCTACTCTCAGTCTGCTTTCCTGTTGTACCATGCTTGCAGCCTCCTTTCACTATTTTGCTCTTTCCATAATCTCTACAAGTCTCCATCTCTTATCTTTTGACAATGGCCTTGTTTCCATAACTTTTACTTTATCACCGATTTTACACTCGTTATTCTCATCATGAGCCTTTAATTTATAAGTCTTTTTCACAATTTTGTTGTAGAGCGGATGTCTCACGTTATCCTGAATTGCAACAGTGATCGTTTTATCCATTTTATCGCTTACAACAACACCAATACGTGTTTTTCTGAGTTTTCTTTCTTCCACGATAAGTTCTCCTTCCTAAGAGTTCTACTGCGCAACTTTTGCTTTCTCAGTAATGATAGTCTGAATTCTGGCAATGTTTTTTCTGACTTCCTTAATTCTGCTTGTATTATCTAACTGATTTGTTGCATTCTGGAATCTCAAATTGAACAGTTCTTTTTTAGCTTCTACTAACTGTGCGTTTAACTCCGCAACAGACTGGCTTTTTAATTCTTCTAAATATTTACTAGTTTTCATTTGATACACCGCCTTCTAAATCTGCACGTGAAACTACTTTACATTTACAAGGTAATTTATGTGTAGCAAGACGCAACGCTTCTCTGGCAACGTCTTCCGGCACTCCGGAGATTTCAAATAATACACGACCTGGTTTTACAACTGCTACCCAGTATTCCAAAGAACCTTTTCCGGAACCCATACGCGTCTCGGCTGGTTTTGCAGTCACTGGTTTGTCAGGGAAAATTTTAATCCAGATTTTACCGCCACGTTTTACATAACGTGTCATAGCAATACGGGCTGCCTCAATCTGGTTTGATTTAATCCAGCACGGTTCTGTTGCAACGATACCATACTCGCCGCTGGTAATCTTATTGCCTCTGGTAGCTTTACCTGTCATAGAACCGCGGAACTGTTTACGATGTTTTACTCTCTTTGGCATTAACATAATTATCGAGTTCCTCCTTCCACAGATGCTTTCGCTTCTGCATTTGCTTTTGCAGGAAGCACTTCGCCTTTGTAGATCCAAACCTTAACGCCGACTTTGCCGTAGGTCGTATCTGCTTCAGCAAATCCGTAATCGATATCCGCCCTTAAGGTCTGAAGCGGAATTGTTCCCTCAGAATAGAACTCTGTACGAGCCATATCAGCTCCGCCAAGGCGTCCGGAACAAGACGTCTTAATTCCCTTTGCGCCGGCTTTCATCGTTCTGCTCATGCAGGATTTCATTGCCCTACGGAAAGAAACACGGTTTTCCAACTGCAGCGCAATATTCTCTGCCACTAACTGGGCGTCGCGATCCGGTCTTTTTACTTCTTTAATATCAACCACTAATTTTTTGTCTGTAAACTTCTGAACTTCTGCTTTAATCTTCTCGATTTCAGCTCCGCCCTTGCCGATTACCACGCCCGGCTTTGCTGTATAGATAATCACTTTTACACGGTCAGACGCTCTCTCGATTTCAATCTTAGAAACGCCTGCTGCATATAATTTCTTTTTAAGGTACGTTCTGATGTTGTAGTCTTCTACCAGGAAATCTGCAAAATCTGATTCCGCATACCATTTAGAGTCCCAATCTTTGATAATGCCGACTCTTAACCCATGTGGATTAACTTTCTGTCCCATATTTACTCCTTTCTAAAAAAGCGGGAAAATGTCTGTATTTTCCGCCTGCCGCCGCTTTGCGGGGCAGCCTCCCATCCGGCGGGCCGCTATTATCTTTCATCCAGCACAACTGTAATGTGGCTCATTCTCTTCTCGATTCTGTAAGCCCGTCCCTGTGCCCTCGGTCTAATCCTCTTCATTGTCGGTCCTTTGTTTGCATAGCACTCTGCAACATAAAGGTTCTCCGCTTTCATGCCATTGTTGTTCTCAGCATTTGCGATAGCTGACTCTAATAATTTCTTTACTAAGCTTGAAGCGTATCTCGGATTGTATGTCACAATCGCAAGAGCGGTCTGAACATCCTTTCCGCGAATTGCGTCTAATACGAAACAAGCTTTCTGAACAGACACTCTTGCATAAGATAACTTAGCGGAAGGTCTGGTATCTTTTACTTCATTTCTCTCTCTCTTAATCTGACTTCTATGTCCTTTTGCCATGGATAAAACCTCCTTTCAAATAGTATCTTATCTAACGCCTGATTTCTTTTCGTCTTTTCCATGTCCTCTGTAAGTTCTTGTAGCGACGAACTCACCAAGCTTATGTCCAACCATATCCTCTGTCACATATACAGGCACATGCTTTCTTCCGTCATGAACAGCGAAAGTGTGGCCAACGAACTGCGGGAAGATTGTAGAACGACGTGACCATGTTTTAATCACAGCTTTGTTACCGGATGCATTCATAGCGTCTACCTTTTTCAGCAGGCTGGCATCAGCAAATGGTCCTTTTTTTAATGAACGAGCCATAATTTACCTCCTAATTTGTCAGTCCTTACACGTCACCGTGTGTTTCATACGACTGTGTACATCTTTTACATAATAACAGACTTAGCCCCAAAAGGCAAGTCTTGTTCTTTCTAATCAGCAAAATGCACTGAAAAGAAGCAGTTACTGCCTCTTCTCAGTTCATATTGACGAAATCATTTTTAGCAGTGCGGGAAGCGGCCATCTTATCCCTGCCATGCTTCACCTGCACAAACTCTAATACGCCTGGGTTTCAAAAAAATCCCCTGGAATTATTTTAACATTCTGCCGTCTCTGCGTCTTACGATCAGCTTATTAGAAGCTTTATTTTTCTTTCTTGTCTTAAGACCAAGAGCAGGTTTGCCCCAAGGCGTGCATGGGCCCGGACGTCCGATAGGCGCACGTCCCTCACCACCACCGTGTGGATGGTCATTGGGGTTCATAACGGAACCGCGTACGGTCGGGCGGATGCCCATGTGGCGTTTACGTCCCGCTTTACCGATGTTTATCAGGTTGTGGTCACCGTTTCCGATAACGCCGATGGTTGCACGGCAATTCAGCGGAACCATACGCATTTCTCCGGAAGGAAGTCTTAAGGTAGCGTATTTGCCCTCTTTTGCCATCAACTGTGCGCTCATGCCGGCAGAACGTACCAACTGTCCGCCCTTGCCCGGATATAATTCCACGTTGTGAACCTGAGTACCAACCGGAATGCTTTCCAGAGGCAGGCAGTTTCCAACACGAACCTCTGCTTCCGCCCCGCTCATTACAACCATGCCGTCTGTCAGGCCTTCCGGAGCAAGGATGTAAGCTTTCTGTCCGTCTGCATAGCAAATCAATGCGATATTGGCAGTTCTGTTCGGATCGTACTCAATGCCGATAACCGTTGCCGGAATGCCGTCTTTGCTGTTTCTCTTAAAGTCGATGATTCTGTATTTTCTTCTGCTTCCACCGCCATGGTGTCTTACAGTGATTTTACCCTGATTGTTACGACCGGCATTTTTCTTTAAGGAAGTGGTAAGAGATTTCTCTGGAGTTGTCTTTGTAATCTCAGAAAAATCAGAGCCAGTCATATTTCTTCTGGAAGGGGTATATGGGTTATATGTCTTAATTCCCATTGTTGTTCTCCTTTCGATGTTTGTTATCGCGCATCACTGCGCATATGGAGCCGATTTTACAGTCCGGCAAAGATTTCAATTTCCTTGCTGTCGGCTGTCAGCTGAACAATCGCTTTTTTGGTCTTAGCAGTTTTTCCGACTACTCTGCCGCGTCTTTTGGTCTTTCCATCCATGTTCATGGTGTTGACGCTCGCAACCTTGGTCCCCTCGAACATTTTCTCAACTGCTTCTTTAATCATGGTCTTATTTGCTTCCGGATGCACTAAGAACGTATATTTCCTCTCCGCCATAGCCGCCATGCTCTTCTCTGTTACAACTGGTTTGAGGATTACATCATAATATTGTATATTTGCCATTATGCATACACCTCCTCGATAGTTTTCACAGCATCTTTGGTCACTACCACTGTGCCGTATTTTAACACGTCAAACACATTAAGCTCGTTTGTCTGGGCAGTCTTAACCTTTGGAAGGTTGCTTGCAGACTGAATGACATTGATATCCATATCATTTAATACTACCAGCGCTTTCTCCACGTTGAGGTTATTCATAACGCGGACAAACTCTTTGGTCTTAATGGCATCTAATTTCAAACTGTCAACGACAATCAATTTATTCTCGGCAACTCTGGATGTCAATGCAGATTTTAAAGCTGCCCTCTTCTCTTTCCTGTTTAACTTGAAAGAGTAATCTCTTGGAACCGGAGCGAATACTACGCCACCATGTGTCCACTGCGGAGATCTGGTAGAACCCTGTCTTGCATGACCGGTTCCTTTCTGTCTCCATGGTTTTCTTCCGCCACCGCTTACTTCGGAACGTGTCTTTGCTTTCTGTGTTCCCTGGCGGTTATTTGCAAGCTGCTGAAGCACTGCCATGTGCACTAAATGCTCATTTACTTCTACGCCGAAGACAGCATCGTTTAATTCCATGGTGTCAACTTCTTTGCCTTCCATATTATAAACAGCTACTTTAGCCATCGTTTAGTTCCTCCTTTCCTAATTCAGGCGCTATTTGCCCGCTTTTACACTTTCTTTGATGGTTACCATACATTTTTTAGCCCCTGGTACCGCACCTTTTACTAAGAGCAGATTGTTCTCAGCGTCAACTCTTACAACTTCAAGATTCTGGGTTGTAACTCTTACGCTTCCCATGTGGCCAGGCATTCCTTTTCCTTTGAATACGCGGCTCGGTGAAGAACAAGCGCCGTTAGAACCCTGATGGCGGTGGAATTTAGAACCGTGAGCCATAGGACCTCTGTGCTGCCCTAATCTCTTAATAGCGCCCTGGAAACCTTTTCCTTTGGAGATTGCAGTCGCGTCGATTTTGTCGCCCTCTGCAAAGATGTCCGCTTTGATGACATCCCCTAATTTGTATTCGTCAGCGTTTTCAAATTTAAATTCTCTCACAAATCTCTTGCCGGACACGCCTGCTTTTGCAAAATGTCCCATCTGAGCTTTGTTTACGCCGTGTCTGTTTCTGATTTCTTTTTTGCCGTTTGCATCCTTGCTTACAATTCTTTCTTTTTTGTCAGCAAATGCAACCTGCACTGCGCTGTAGCCATCATTCTCCACAGTTTTGATCTGTGTAACGGAACAAGGGCCAGCTTCTAATACAGTGACCGGCACTAATACGCCGTCTGCGTTGAAGATTTGAGTCATTCCGACTTTTGTTGCTAAAATCGCTTTCTTCATGTTTTACCTCCTGTTTACTCTACAGCGGAACGCTTCATACCCATTTTCCTGGGGCAGCGGAACCGTTCATCCTAGAAAGTCCATATAAGTGGAATGAGGAAGTCTTAACAACTGTCATTGCTTCTATATAAAACTCTTCAGGATATTTGTAACTTTGTGTTGTGAAAAACCTGATGGTTCTTCAAGTGATGAAAATTCACTTACTTTTCATGAGATGAAACTTATTTATTTTTCATCTTGATATCAATATACACGCCGGCCGGCATCTCTAAACGGGATAACGCATCCACTGTTTTCTGGGTCGGAGCCGTGATATCGATCAGTCTCTTATGAGTTCTCTGCTCGAACTGCTCGCGGGAATCTTTGTATTTGTGAGTAGCCCTTAAAATTGTGATTACTTCCTTTTTGGTCGGAAGAGGCACTGGTCCGCTCACCTGTGATCCGTTTTTCTTTACAGTCTCGATGATTTTTTTCGCAGATGAATCAACTAATCCATGATCATAAGCTTTTAATGTGATTCTCATTACTTGACTTGCCATAAAAAAAGTCGCCTCCTTTTCGCACTTTTAATTAGTACGACAAGCGGTGACTGCACACATTCCCGTGCGTATCGCGAATCAAATCCGCGGAAAAAACGCCCTGCATCTTTCCGGCAATTCCTTAAAACTGCCCGCACGTTGTTTCTACTTTGTAGATGTTACTCGTATACAGTGACTTGTCGCCAGTTTCCTAACTTGACATTCGCTCCACGGAAAACCTGCCATACCGGCAGCAACCTCACGCTTCTACGCTATCAATGTCACAGCAATATTTATTGTACATGATAAAAATGGTAAATGCAAGGATTTTTTTATTTTTTCTTTTTTCACCTTGAAAAGTTAAAATTCAGGCACCTCTAAATAAACGATATCCATTCTACCTCTCCTCCACCACCTGGAAGATATAAAACTTCAAATAATAGCTTTCGTCCGCCGCCCACAGGATTGGGTGATCCGGTGCCTGCGTCCGGTATTCTACCTGCCTCAGGCGTTTGTGTACGTTCGCCGCCGCCTGATGGATCGTTTTGGTAAACAGCTCGTAATCCATGAAATGGGAGCAGGAGCAGGTGGCGAGATAACCGCCGTTTTTCACCAGTTTCATGGCGCGCAGATTAATTTCCCGATACCCTTTGACTGCATTTTTTATGGAGTTTCTGGACTTTGTGAAGGCGGGCGGGTCAAGGATCACCACGTCAAACCGTTCCCCGGACCGCTCCAGCTCCGGCAGCAATTCAAACACATCCGCACACTGGAACTTTACCCGGTCAGAAAGCCCATTAAGCACGGCATTCTCCTCCGCCTGCTCTACCGCCAGCTGGGAGGCATCGACGCCTAAAACACTCTGCGCCCCTGCAATTCCCGCATTTAAGGCAAAGGAACCGGTATGGGTAAAGCAGTCCAGCACCCTGGCGTCTTTACACAGCCTCTGGATTGCCAGGCGGTTATATTTTTGATCTAAGAAAAATCCTGTTTTCTGGCCCTCTTTCACATCTACCATGTATTTTACCCCATTTTCCACAATGGGCACCTTGGTGTCAAACTCTTCTCCAAGAAAGCCTTTCGTCCGCTCCATCCCCTCGTTTAAGCGCACCTTGGCATCACTTCTCTCATAGACGCCCCGGATTAAGATGCCGTCCTCTTTCATCAGCTGTTTGAGAACTTTGATAATTTCCATTTTAAAGCGATCTATTCCAAGCGCCAGGGACTCCACCACCAGCACATCAGAAAATTTGTCCACCACCAGTCCCGGCAGGAAATCCGCCTCCCCGAAAATCACGCGGCAGCTGCTGATATCCACTGTCTTTTTGCGGTATTCCCAGGCGTCACGCACGCGCCCTAAAAGAAATTCATGGTTGATTTCCTGCTCTATATGGCGGGTCATGAGGCGTATGCGTATTTTGGAATGGTTATTGATAAATCCTCTCCCCAGCGGGTATCCGTCAAAATCTTTCAGCATGACAATATCCCCGTTTTCAAAACTGCCGGCAACGCTCTCTATCTCGTTGTCAAACACCCACATACCGCCGGCCTTTATGGTGCGTCCTTCTCCTTTTTTTAATGTAACCACTGCGCTCATAGAAGCATCCTCCCTCTATTTTCCAATCTGTCCGCCTGTCTTTCCCTCGGACGGCATTTGGTAAATCTTCCGCCATTTTATCACAGTTTCTGCATATCCGCCAGATTTCAACGCATTCTTTATCTTTTTTTCCAGTCTATGAGTTTCCGTTTGCCATGTTTCCGCCAGCCATGTATAATAAAGGTATCTAACAACAGGCACACCACACACCAGACAACAGGGGGAAAGGTTATGGCTACCATTAGCTTATGTATGATTGTAAAAAACGAGGAGGCGGTTTTGGCGCGCTGTCTGGATTCCATTGCAGATTTGATGGACGAAATCATCATTGTTGATACCGGTTCCAGTGACCGTACCCGGGAAATCGCTTCCCGCTATACGGACCAGATTTATGATTTTCCCTGGAACAATGATTTCTCGGCGGCGCGGAATTTTTCCTTTTCCAAGGCGGGCATGGAATATATCTACACCGCCGACGCGGACGAACTGCTGGACAGTTTTAACAGGGAGCGTTTTGCCCGCCTGAAATCCGTCCTGCTCCCGGAAATCGAGATTGTTCAAATGAAATATATCACCGAGAGTTCTTTTGACACCGTGCTCAATGCCCACAAGGAATACCGTCCCAAATTATTTAAAAGGCTGCGGACGTTTACCTGGGTAGATCCCATCCACGAGACGGTGCGGCTCAACCCGGTGGTTTTTGACAGCGACATTGAAATTATCCACAGGCCCCAGGCACTGCACAGCAAGCGGGATTTTTCCATTTTTGTAAAGACCTTCAACCACGATGGGCGTTTTTCCCCGAAAATCCGCAATATGTATGCCAGGGAATTGTTAAAAACGGGGGACAGCGGCGACTTTGCAGACGCAAAAAATATTTTCCTTGACATCCTGCACAGCAATCCCCCGGAGGACGTCATGAAAGAATGCGCCTGCGTGCTGGCGCGCGCCTACCGCCTTGAGGACGATAAAAACGAATTTTTCAAGCTGACCATCAAAGATATGCTGACGACTCCCTGCTCCGAAATCTGTTATGAGCTCGGCTCCTATTTCCTCTCGGAAAAAGATTATATCGAGGCAGATCTGTGGTTTTACAACGCGGCGTATGAGACGGAAAGCATTTTAGACATCCGCACCAGCGGGATCCTGCCGCTGCAGGGCCTTACGGAATGCTACGACCATCTCCTGGAGGAGGCGAAGTCCCAGATTCCCTCTGACAGTTTTCTGGTTTCCCAATATGAGGAATCTCTGGAGCATTACCGCGCCGAGGCAAACAACTGGAAACTTCCGCAGGAGCAGCTCTAGCGTTTCTTCCGCTGCTTTCTGGTAACAGTTCAGCCATAAGCAGTCTCGCAGGCGAATCATGCTTGCATGAATGAGC
>CANQUZ010000052.1 GCA_947627165.1 uncultured Roseburia sp. | reverse complement strand
GAGCAATCCGCTTACGATAGTAAGCTTTGAAGCACGTAGTGCGGGATTGCGAATGGCGTGGGCTGAACTGTTACATTTTGACCATTTATTTGTACGCCCCGGTGCCTTAAACGATACGCTTCCTTATGACTACCATATGAAACAGGGGAACAAGTTATGCCATGATTCCAATTTTCCGCATAAAATCCACTCAGGGCAAATGAGAATCCCATCTCCGGAGATGATTTCGCATGGAAAAAACTTTTGTGGATATTTTTTGACACTTTTGATGGCTTTGCTTTGCCAAGTTTGAAAATATGCCGACTTATCGTTTGGGTAGCAAAGCACCTGCGATTTCACTTGCGGCATTTGTGATTGTGTATGAACTTATCATTTATTGTTTTCCAAAAAACAGGGAATCAATCCCTCAAAAACATATGCTTGAGCAAAAAAGAAGCCGCCGCTTCACGATTTTTAACCGTTAAAGCGGCGGCTTTCTAATGCATATGATAAAAAGTAATAGGTTGTATGATTCAAGAAAGATTCCTTATACTTTCTCAAAACGCCTTACTTCATTTCCCAACTCTTTGGAAATGTTCTGGTTATTCTCTGTCTCTTCCTGTATCTGGGCAATGGCATTCACTAATCTTGTGGCATCCTCCGCAACTCCTGTGATGCCCTTTGCACTCTCATCCACAGTCGTGCTGATATCGCTGATTCCGCGGTTCATGCTCTTCATGGTGTCTGTCATTTCCACCGCTTTCACCGCAAAATCCGTCAGGATACTTGTCATATTATCCGTATCCTCTTCATACTGCCTTACAATGTCCACAAAGTTATCATAGTCTTTCAAAATATCTTCGTTTACAAACTTTAACATTTTGGTCGCATTGGAAGAAAGTTTTTCCACCGCATTGGTCACCAGATTGCTGATATTTTGAATATCGTTTGCCGTGTCACGGCTGTTGTCCGCTAACTGACGGATTTCATCCGCCACCACCGCAAAACCTTTTCCGGCCTCCCCGGCGCGGGCAGCCTCAATCGAAGCGTTCAGCGCAAGCAGGTTTGTCTGACTTGCAATATCAAGGATGTTTCCGGTCAGCTCGTTAATCTTTTCTACATTATGGCTTTCTTCCACTGCCGCAGAGAGCGCGTTGCCGACTTCCTGGAACACCCCGACTGCTTCCTCTTTATTTACGATGGTTTCCCTGTGCATCAACTGCGCACGCTCTTTGATTGCTGACACATTTTCAACGCCTTCATCCGCATTTTTGCTCATTTCCTGCGCACGCTGCAGAACTTCAGCGCTTCCATGGTTAATCTGCTCCAAAGTAGCCGCTACTTCCTCCATGCTTGCCGCTAACTGCTGGGTGGCGGCAGAGACACTCATCGCACTCTCGTTCGATTCACCGACGCGCCCGGTGACCTCGTTTACGGAAATCATAAGCTTTCCGGATTCTTCCTGTACCTTGCGCATCAGATTCTGCAGATTTTCAATGAAGCCGTTGATTCCGCCCACTAACTGCCCAATCTCATCGCTTGTGGAAGCGTCGATTCTCTGGGTCAAATCACCCCTGTTCTGCGTGATGCCCTCCACAATCTCATCAAGATGGGCGCTGGCGATTTTGGCAGGCTTTGCAATCGTCTTGTTTACGATCAGCACCATGATAATGATGACGGCAATCTCCACAACTACCAGGATTAAATTAAAAATGTGCGTACCCCTGATTTCAGTGTTATTTTGGTCCAGCATCTTCCCAATGCTATCAACTGCCTGCGCAACCTGCTCCACATGATTGTGCTGCGCCGCCGTATTCACCGCTTCCATCTCCTGCGCGATGGCAACATTTTGCCGCTCGATGGTAGAAAGCGCCGCAACATTCAGCACACAGATCAGAACCATCAAGGCACCGATAATCGCCATCATTAAAATTACTTTTTTCCCTATACTTTTTCTCATGTGCACACCTTCGCTTCTCACTTCCGTGTAGTAATTTAGTTTTATTTTACTCTGCTTTTTTCATTTGGTCAATCCCCTCTGAGCAAAAGTCAGAGCTTTATCTGGTGCAGATATTTCTCTTTGGTGGCAAGGCCTCCCCGGATATGCCGCTCAGATTTATTCACGTCCAAAACTTTTCTGGCTTCCGCAGCTAAAGCGGGGTGTATCTGCACGAGGCGTTCCGTTACGTCTTTATGTACCGTGCTTTTGCTAATCCCATAGTGTTTTGCCGCCTGGCGGACAGTTGTGTTATTATCAATGATATATCTGGCGATTTCCATTGCTCTTTCTTCTATATAACTTTTCACAGAAATTCCCCTGTCATACTTGTTTTTACATTGTATGCATGGGAATGTGAATTATGAATCCGATTGTTTTCCCCGTCTCTGTACAGGAACTCCTTGGGTCTGCTTTGTCTGATTCCAAATCTTACTTCCGTAATAGATTTTCCAACTTTTCTTTTAATGCCGGAATATCCTCTATCAATGTATTCCAAACAATCTCCAAATCAACATTTTCATAATCATGCGCATGGAAATTTCTCATTCCTCTGATTGCACTCCACGGAATGCCTTGATTAGCTTCCTTTATTTCGTCGGACAATCTGTTGACTAGCTCTCCAATCTGGATAATACACATATTGCAGGAATATTGGAAAGAAATATCTTTTTTATACTGCTCAAAATTTTTATCAAATCGAACCATAAGAGCGTCAACATCATCGCAGTATTTCACCATTTTCTTAATAATCACAGCATCCTCTTTCTTCATACAAAAGCACCCCCTCTTTCATAATGCTGTCTAAGAACTGCTTGTCCTCAATCCCTGTCGTAACAACATCCACATGGCATTCCAGCGCATTTTCCAATTCGTCGACAAATGCAAAATACTGCAGCAAACTTTTCAATTTGCCACGCTCTATATACAAATCCACATCGCTATCATCGTTCGCTTCCCCACGGGCGTAAGATCCAAATAGACTCATTCGCTCAATCCCATATGCCTTTGCGATAGGGGTAGTTCTGTTTTTTATTTCATCAATACTGTAACACATATTCTGCAGCTCCCTTTCCAATTTTAATGGAAACATCCTGTCATCATACCATAACTGTTCAAAAATAACTTTATATTATCATTCTACCCCAAGTTCCAGTGCGATACAATCAAAAACTTGTTATCTAACCCCCCATTTGTAACAGTTCAGCCATTTTCCGACGGTTTCTCTCCACCTTTTTCTCATTTGCCTGCATGAATATAGCAACAACACCTTGGCGATTTCTTCCACCGCATTCGCATTACGGCATTGTGCAACTTTTAAATGGCATTCCGTACAAAAATCGCTTCCCAAAAGGGATTGAGCATTCCTCTAAAATCGGCTATACTTAACTTTATCAAATTGGATGCGCGCTTCAGCGCTTTATCCTTACAAATTTATTCACATTAGGGAGGTTCTTTTATGCCATTTATCCACACTCAGACGACAGTTGCTCTTGATAAAGCAAAACGCGACAGTTTAACTGCCGCACTCAACAAAATTACACAATCCTGCCTTGGGAAAGCAGAAACCTGGATTATGTCCGGCTACACAGACAATGCCGACTTGTACTTTCAGGGAAACCAGAACGGCGACACCGCTTATGTGGAAGTAAAGCTTCTTGGAACACCCAATCCGGATGCCTGCAGCAAGATGACCAAGGAGGTCTGCTCCCTCTTAGAGCGCGAGTTGGGAATTTCCCCGGACCGCATCTATGTTTCCTACTACCCTACGGCAAACTGGGGCTGGAACGGATCGAATTTTTAATGGAACGATTCCATCATCGTGTTCCGAAAAAGGGGGCGTCTTATTCAGACAGCCCCCTCTTGACCTTTCAACACTCGCTTATTCTCATACATTAGGATATCCGCCCGATCCCTAGTGTCTTCCACGCTTTTGTCTTTCTTTCCGTCAAAGACTGCATAGCCACAGGCAATCTGCATCTCCAAATCTCCGCCGCTTTTGTTGTAACGCTCCTGCAGCAGCCGAAGCTGCTCTAACTTTTGGTCGATATCGACTTTCTTGCCGCCTTTCATTACGACGCAAAATTCGTCTCCGCCAATGCGGTAACAGCAGCCCTCATTCCCGAACACTTCCTCAATCATGGAAGCCGCCGTCTTTATGTAAACATCTCCGGCCGTATGGCCTTTTGTATCATTCCACTTTTTTAAGTTATTCAAATCAAAGGTCACTAACAGGATATCCTGCTGATGCTGGTGCTCCTCCTGCCAATTATAGTAGGCATTGCGGTTATATAGCCCTGTCAGCATATCTTTCACGGCAAGCTCATGGTAAACCTCCGCTTTTTTCCCTTCATCAATTTTAGCCACTAGCTCCAAAACGGCTTCCGACCCAATGAGGAAAATAAAAATCAGCAATCCAAACTTGCCGATAATGTCCGTCTGGCGAAAATCCATATAATAGAAAACCAAATCCACAATACAAGAGATTGCCAGCACTGCCACGCCCGCAAGGTTAATCTTTGCTTTCTTATCAAAACCATGTTCTTTTATATGTGAAGCAATCATCCACAAGGTATACGCCAGAGCCGCCAATAACTGAATATGGGTAATAAACAACGTTTTCCGAAATTCCAAAATACCCGTCAAGTGCAAAACGGTGCATATCATCACGCTTAAGAGATTCCCAATGCAGAGCACATCCGGAATCCGCTTCTGTTTCATTTCCATGAAGCTTGTCTCAAAGAGTATGAACGGTGTGCTTACCAGCATCAAGGTCATGCAGGCGAAAAAGTAGGCCGCTACCCGGTTTGACGCCAAAAGCCTTGCAGCATCTGTTTCATTCACAGACCACAGTCCCACAAGCACAGCCACTATGCCAAAGAAGAACACATCTTTTCCAAATTTCATTTTCCCCTTGACCACCAGCCAGTATCCGATCATGCCAATCCCCACTGCGATGTCAATGATGCTGACAATTACTTCCAGCATGGAGTTTTTCAACAGATCCGCATACATCTGCCGGGCATTTCCCTGATGGAACTCCGCAGGCTTCCCGCGAAGCTCTCCGTAAATGGACTCCACGCGGACTTTTACCCGCTCTGCCTCCCACGGTATCTCCACAAAATTCCATCCGGATCCCGTCGTGCGTCCATAAACCGTATCCGCTTTTTCCCTGGAATATACCAGGGCATCATCTGCATATACCCAGACATTCTGATGGGAGGCAAAAAAGACCAGGCAGGAATTTACCGCATCGGAACAATGCCAGTCGAACGTAAATTCCCGCTCCCAGCTGGAAACATTTATGGCAGAAACGTTTTCTATCTTTTGCCAGCCAGTTTTCTCGAAAGACAAAAGCCGAACCGGCTTTGCCGTAAACTGAGCTGCCAACGCCAATGCCATCCCTAATATAAAAAGCACGCCATAACTCACCGATGTTAATTTTCTCATTTCCATATCCCAACTTTTACTTTTTCTTTGAAAATAATTTTGAAAAAATAGATGCTTTCTCCGTTTTTTCCTCCTGCATGAATCGACCTTGCTTCTCGCAGTATCCCGGCAATTTTTCTTCGTAGACGCAATACTCCTCCACATCTGTCCTTCCATTTATTTTTCGGCACATCTCTTTGATGACTTCCATCATGGTGTCCAACATTCTTTCCGCGTTCTGCAGCATCCTGTCCTCATAGCGCATCCCCCGGTCCGGCCCGCTCTTTCCCAGAAGGCAGTCGTCCCCTATGACGCGGAGCTTATTCAGCCTGTCCCGCTGTTCCTTTCTGACGCAGCTTAAAAACCGGCTCACCATGACGTCATGGCTTTCCCTTTCCTTATAGCACAAAAACTCCTCTAAGGTAGTTTCCGCCGGAAAGCCAATGGAATAATAATCATTATAAAATCGGCAAATATCCTCTGAGATATTCCGGAGCGTTATGCCGCACTCCCTCGGCTTTCCCCAATACAGCCGCTCCGCTTCCTCTAACTCCCTTTCAATCTGCGCATAGGCTGTCCGGACGGTTTCATCCGGAAATTCCCCCTCCATCATAAATGAATAATTCATACCCTTCTTCCTCTCTGGTGCTTAGTGGCTACAACCGCTTCCGTAACTCCTGGCCAATCTCTTGTTTGGTCTTACCGTCCACACAGATTGTGATGTCCGCGACAGCCTCATAGCGTTCTCTGCGCTTTTCCATCAGCTCCCGTATAAACTCCACATTCATATTTCCATTTAAAATCGGGCGCTCATTGCTGTTTTTCACTCGTTCATAGATGGTTTCCGGCGTCGCCTCAAGCAATACGATGCGGCCGCTTTTTTTCATCAGGGCGGCGTTCTCCTCCCTCAATACGCTTCCCCCTCCGCAGGATACCACCACGTTTTGTTCCTCAGCGATGGAACGGATTAATTCAGTTTCCAAATCCCGGAAATATTCCTCCCCATATCGGTCAAAAATATCAGAAATCGCCATCCCCTGCTGCTCTACAATCTTCTGATCCATCTCAATGACCTTCGCATTGGTTTCGCGCTCTAACTCCCCCGCAATGCTGCTTTTTCCAGTTCCCATAAAGCCAATCAGATAAATATTGTTCATGCGTGCCTCCTAACTGAAAAATTTTTCTTTCACTTCATCCACCGGCATATCTTTGCCTGTATAAAGTTTAAACGCCGCCACTCCCTGCCACAGCAGCATTCCTTTTCCGTTGATGCAGACGCAGCCAGCCTCTTTTGCCTCCTTAAGAAGTCTCGTTTCCACCGGGTTATACACGGCGTCCGCCACCACAAGCCCCGGACGGAACGCTCTCGTATCCTTTACCACGCTCTCCTGCTCCATCGGCTTCATCCCTACAATGGTTGCATTGGCAAAAATATCACTGGACTGTATTTCTTCCGTCATTTTCTGCACATCGGCAATGTCGTATACATTCACCACGCAGCCCGGCACTTCCTTTTTGATTTTTTCCGCAGTATCCAGAGTCCGTTCAAAAAATTCATCCTTAATATTAAAAATCGAAATCTCCCTGGCTCCGTCTAAGGCGCACTGCACCTGTATCGCGGTCGCCGCGCCGCCGCCGCCTGCCACGGTTATCTTTTTCCCCTTCACATCGATTCCATGGTCTTTGAGATTTGCCACAAATCCCTCACCGTCCGTTATATACCCGATGAGCTTCCCATCCTCATTGACAATGGTATTGACTGCCCCAATGATGCGGGCCGCCGGTGAAAGCTCATCCATATACTTCAACGCTTCTGTCTTGCAGGGCATGGTCACGTTGCATCCCCGCATTTTGAAGGTTTTCATTGCCGCAATGGCGTCCCCTACTTCCTCCACTTTAATGTCAAATGCCACATAGGCATAGTCTAACCCCAAACGCGCAAAACTATAATTA
The DNA here is from genome assembly GCA_947627165.1 of uncultured Roseburia sp. Lineage (GTDB taxonomy): Bacteria > Bacillota > Clostridia > Lachnospirales > Lachnospiraceae > Roseburia. Next base: position 4,241 of record CANQUZ010000052.1, on the reverse strand, counting down.
TACATGGCCGGGGAGCCGGAATGTCCCACCGGGGAACCGATTAACGCCAAAAGTCCTGTGTGTCCTGTAATTCTGCTTTCCATAAATAATCTCCTTGTCCGTTAAGTATATAATATTTTTATCATACTCGGTTTTCAGCGGCTTTTCAATCCTTTTTTGCTTTACATAGTTAAAGCGTCCGGCATCCCGCCATCTCACCCTCTATGTGCCATCTGCCAGCAGACCACTGTCTGCCCCGCCCAAACCGCGCCTATGACAAAAAATCCACCATTGGGGAATGGTGGATTCATAAAAGGGGGGAAATTTATGAAAAAAAAGTTTTATCACTTACGTGATATAGATACTATATCCCCCATATATGAAATCGAATTGTCTATTTTTTGAATACTCTTTTAAGAAAATGTAAAATTTTTTATCTGCCTACCAGCATAACACCTCATGGCCATCCTCTGTCACAAGCACCATAATCTCCCACTGTGCCGAGGGCAAACCATCCGCGGTATAGACTTCCCATTTATTTTTATCGTCAACGTAGATATCCACCTTGCCCATATTTACCATCGGTTCAATGGTAAACGTCATGCCGGGAACCATCAGCATCTCCTGCCCTCGCCTGCTGTTATAGCTGACCCAGGGATCCTCATGGAACTCTAATCCCACGCCGTGCCCGCCAATTTCCCGCACCACGGTATACCCATTGGCAAAAGCATGGTCATGGACTGCCTGCCCCATGTCGCCTAAAAATCCCCAGGGCTTTACTTCCTTTAATCCAAGTTCCACACACTCTTTGGTAACTTCCACAAGCCTTTTCTTCTCCGGGCTCACCTCGCCGATGCAGAACATACGCGAAGAATCAGAAAAATATCCGTTTAAAATAGTTGATACGTCCACATTGACGATATCACCGGATTTTAATACGACATCCTTTGACGGGAAGCCGTGGCACACCTGGTCATTGACAGACGTGCAGACACTGTAAGGGTATCCCTGGTAATGCAGCGGCGCCGGAATCCCTCCCATCCGCCTTGTCATATCATATACGATCTGATCGATTTCCGCTGTATTCATGCCTTCGTGGATGTGCGCTTCTATATAGTCCAGCACTGCAATGTTAATTTTACAGCTCTCTCTTATGCCCGCAAGCTGAGCCGCGTTTTTGATAATCTTACGGGATGGGACTTTATGCCCCTGAGAGGCAATCCGGGCAATCCTCTCATCAAATGTCTGGTGGCAAATCTTATATTTTTTCCCGCTCCCGCACCAACACGGATCGTTCCTGCCTATTTTTGCTAACATCATACTCTGCTTTCTATGGTTTACTCCTTTTTATGATGTACGGTGATGTATCCAAAAGGCACACAATCCCAGACTTCTTCTAAGACTGTCACCTCATGTTCCTCCAATAACGCTTTGTATTCCTCGCCCTCGAAAGAGTAGTCCTCCATGCTGACATCCTGCATCTGGGCATATATGGATTGATATTTTTCCGCCAGTGCAAGCTTTCTTAAGCTTTCATTCAATACTTCCTGGCTGACGCCCAGCCACTCCCTCTGTTCCTCTTCCAAGTCATGCCAGAAATCGTACTGGGAATTTGATAAACGCTGTTCTTCTTTCTCGTCTAACGCTAACCCCTGCTCACAAGCCATGTCATAAAAGATCTTATCGTGAACCGCCATATCCATTGCAGACTGCTTCGCCGCTTTCCGGATATAGATGCTGTTGGAATAAATGTTCCAATATTCCAGGGTGTTTTCGGGGTTATAGACGTAAGCGTCCTTTTCCACTTTCATTTCCTCAAATGCAATGTAAAACGCCAGATCCTGCAGCGTCAGGCCGTCTCCGTCTACCATCACCGCAATCTGATCTAAAGATTCCGGGAAGTTCAGGTACTGCTTTTTCCCCCCGACTCTCATCAAAACAAACGCCAGCACTACCGTAATCATCAGCAGCTCTGTCGTAAACCGGAGTTCCAGATCTTTAAAAACCCCAAATGTTTTTAAGATTGACATAACTTTTCTACAACCTGATTGATGACGCTGCCGTCCGCTTTTCCCTTTAATTCCGGCATAACCTGTTTCATAATCATGCCTTTATTCTTTCCGGAAGCCACTTCCGCGAATTTCTCCATAATAAACTGCTCTACTTCCTCCGCCGTCATCATCCGAGGCGCATACTCCATAAAAATATCATACCGCGCCTGGTATTCCTGCAATAAATCCGCCCTCTCCGCCGGACAGCTGTCAATCTGCTCCTTCACAGACTTTATTTCCTTTAAAATCACTCTGTTCACTAACTCTTCTTTGATATCGTCCCTGCATCCCTCATCGATTGCAGCTTTTTTTGCTGCAGATACCAGAGCGGAAATGGCATCCTTTCTCACTTTATCTCTCGCTTTCATTGCCGCAATCATATCTTTTTGTAACTGTTCAAACTGCATCTTATCTTTCCTCCTACCATCGTTCTTCTGCTATCATACCACTATCGTCTCTAAAATACAAAACGTTTATCCATAAAATTGTTTCTATTGTAACAGTTCAGCCCACGCCATTCGCAATCCCGCACTACGGGCTTCAAAATTGCTCATGAACGGGTGTTCTGCTCATAAGCAGTCTCGTATGCTCATTCATGCAAGCATGATTCGCCTACGAGACTGCTTATGGCTGAACTGTTACTTTCTATTGATTAAAGCACTCTCCTCACAGAGGTAATCGTGCGGTAAGTGGCGCTGCCGTAGCAAATGCCGCTGCTTGGGGTGGAGGCGTGGACAATTCTGCCTCCGCCTGCGTAGATTGCCACGTGTCCCGGATAGCAGATAATGTCCCCCGGCTGGGCGTTTTCATAACTGACAGCCTGTCCGCTGGACTGGAGCGCATAGGAACTTCTGGGAAGATTGATTCCAAAATTCTGGTAAACTAAGGTTACAAATCCGGAGCAGTCCGTTCCCGTCGTCAGGCTGTTTCCCCCATAAACATAAGGGTTTCCAACAAAGCCGCTGGCATAGGATACCACGCTGCCTCCGCTCACCCCTGTCGAAAAAGGAGGGTTTAAGGCTCCTGTAAGCCCCGTAGTGGCGTCAGAAGAAGTATCGGTCCCGCCGTTTGCATTCCCGCTGGGGGCTGCTGCCATATTGCTGCTGTTACTGTTATTGCCGCTAGGATTGTTATTATTGTTACTACTGTTTTTATTACTGCTGCTTTTCTTCCTGGCTTCCTCTTCGGCTTTTTCCCGGTTAATCCGTTCCTGCTCTTTGGCAATCACATCATTCTGCTGACGGATCGTCTGCGCATATTTTCCCGCCAGATCCCTTGCGTCGGAAAGCTGCCTGTCAAACTCCGCAATCTGCGTGCTCTTTTCCGTAATGACCTGGTTTAAGGTCTTTTCCTGTTCCTCATAACTTAGCTCCAGTTCCTCCATGTCAAATTTTTCCTGCTGCAGCCTTGCCTTTAAATCCTCTACCTGTTGGACTGCGTCCTGATAATCCTGAAGGAGCGTCCTGTCATAGTCATATACCTCAGAAACATATTCCGCCCGATTTAACAATTCCGTAATGTTTTCAGCCTCTACCAGCACCGTAAGGACAGAGCGATCCCCGTTCTCATACATGAACTGGATGCGCTGCTTCATCGCCTCATACTGCCGCTGTTCATCCGTCTGCGCGATTTCCAGCTCTTCCTCTGCCTGGCGGATCTCCTCTTCCTTTCCCGCGATATCCTCCTGCAAAAGCTCCATATCCGTCAAAAGCACCATCAACTGGTTATCATATTCCTGCATCTCGCTTTGCAGGCGGCTTTGCGTATTTTGAATATCCTGAATCTGCTGATTCACCTTATCTAAATCTTTCTGCGCCTCTGTTTTCTTTTTCTGAGCGTCCTGGATGACGGAAGCATCCGCTTTGCAGAAAACTCCCATTGCCAGAACCCCTGCCAAACATACCGCAGCCGCTTTTTTCCCATAACGCCCATTCCAATGTATCTTATTCCGCATTTTATCTATCCCCACTAAAAAATTCCGCCCTACCGGGCAACAGAGAGACAAAACTGCCTGCCCCAGCCGCTTCGCCTCTCTCCTTCTAACCATGTTCAAGACCTACCTGTACATTATAGCACACCTCAAAGGAAAAATGTTCTCATTTCCTCTATTTTCAAAAGATTTAAGAATTTTATGGTAACAGTTCAGCCATAAGCAATCTCGTAGGCGAATCATGCTTGCATGAATGAGCATACGAGACTGCTTATGAGCAG
>CANQUZ010000051.1 GCA_947627165.1 uncultured Roseburia sp. | reverse complement strand
TGTTTCCTTATGAAATTGCAAATATCCGCTGCCCGGCAGGCGGAGATGTTTATATGGCAGGAAGCAGCCGGCATTGTTTTGGGCTGGGAACGCTTTTATACGAGGAAGGCCCCTTGAAAGAACTGGCGGCCCAAAAAGGGGAGGATTTGTTTGTCTTTCCACTGTCTGTCCATGAAGCGGTGATATTTCCCATGTCAGAGTGGCAGGAAGAATTGCTGGAGGGACTGGCTAAGGAAATCTCGCCATTTGGGGGCTTATGGTATTACAGCCACAGGATGAAGCGTGCGGCATTTAGCAAAAAAGAATATGAGGATCTTAAGACATGGGCAAAGTATGGAGCGAATAAAGGGTAAGTGAGGAAAAAGTTGATGCAGATAACAGACGAAGGCATGAAGCTTATTTTAAAAGAAGTGAGTAAAAACATCAGGATGGAACGAAAGCGCAGGGGGATTTCCATTTCGCAGCTTGCGGATATGGCAAATATATCTGTAAGCCACATTTCAAAGTTAGAAAGGGCGCAGTGCGATATCGGGTTAAAAGCCCTGCTCCGCATAGCGGCGGCATTTGAGATGGATGCGGCAGCATTCATCCAGAGGGAGAGTGAGGCGGATGCCGCCGAAGAGGAGGAACGGGAGACTACGAGCGGAGAGCGTTTTTCCCGCATTGTGAGGGATGCGGATCCGCGTATTGTAGAAATTATTTTAAAGATGGCGCTTTGCTTGAAGAAAAATTATGAGCATACATTTTCCTAAAAGAAAATAAAAAACGTGAATCCTTGCTTTTATTCCGTCGAAAGGAAAGAAAAAAACATTTACAATGACAGAATGATGATAGAAACAGATATTGCCAAAAGCAATTCTGGAATACTGAAAGGAAAGGAGATTTCAGGCAATGCAGGAGATTTCAAAACATACCCCTGTGGCATCAGATGCGGCAGACCTCACCAGGGTTTTGGGTTCCAGTGAAAGAACGCCGGATGACTATGTGGACATATTGCTGCACTATTTCAATTCGACTACCAACGATATGTTTGTAAAGATGAACCGGGGCGACGTCACAAGGGATGAGTTCATAAGGGAAGTGGAAAAGTACCTGGATAAGATTCTGCCGGTGAAGAAGGGGAGGGATTATAAGGACGAGAAAGAGAAGATCATAACAAAGTTTAAGAGCTGGCTGTGGGGGTTCTCCGTTTTAGAATCCCTGATAGAGGATAAAGAGGTTTCTGATATCAAGGTTGTTTCTTACAATAATGTCCGCCAGAAGAAAAATGGAAAGAGGATGCCGGGAAATGTACAGTTTCAAAGTGAGTATGAGTATGAGAGGTTTGTATCGTCCATTGCAGTGAGAAATTCCGTGAACCTTTCTACCCTGAACGCAGTACAGACATTTACTGACAATGACAGCCATGCTGATTGGACGCTGCGTATCACGGTAGCCACAAAATTCCTTACATCTACGAGGCAGCCGATCCTCCATATCCGCAAACTGCCCAAAGAGCACAGGAGCCTTTCTTATTTTGAAAAGAAGGGGCTGCTTGTGACCATGGGGCAGATTGAATATTTTAGGGAGAGGATTAGAACCACCACAGGCCTATTGATTGTGGGGAAAACCGGATCAGGAAAGACAATTTTCTATAATGGGCTGATGGATTTCATCCCTCATGACAAATCCATCATAGTGATACAGGAAAACGAAGAACTCAATAACAAATGCAGGGATAAGGATTTTATTCCCCATCCTGAAATGCTTTTTTTACATACGGTTTATGCCAGCGGGGAAGGGAAAGTTGAGTATGATTTGAAAGACTTAGCAAGAATGGGGCTGCTGTTTGATATTGATTATTTCGGAATCGGGGAAGTAAAAGGGGGCGAGGCCAAATATTTATTGAACTGCATCATGACAGGGTCTGTCGGTATGTGCACGGCCCATGGCAGTTCCGTCGAGGACGGAATGGATAAGGTGGCGGATTATATAACTTATGATACCAATTACACCAAAAACGAGGCACTCGCAATGCTGCAGCGGATGAATACGGTTGTGTTTGTGGAAGATTTCCAAATTAAGGACGTCGCGGAAATCAGGGGATATGACAAGGAAAGCAGGAAACTGATCTTCCATCATATCCAGTTCAAGGACTGAGCTGGGAGGTGAGGATAAAAAATGAGATTCATAGTATGGGGGGCTATTTTATGCATCTTTTTTTATGTGTTTTATCAAATGATCAAATACATACACGATAAAAGGGTATTGGACAGCGTTTATGAGAGATTCCAACAGGTTTCTGAAGAACGGCAGATGAACGAAGAGAAGCTCATGCAGGAACAGGGAAATCGGGAGAAAGTCGGTGTTTTGACAAGGATTGACATTCGGCTGATGCAAAGCGGGGTAAAAAAGAAATTTAACTTTCTTACAACGGAATTGTTCATCGCCATAGACCTGCTTTTCGGATTGCTGGGTTTTCTCTTATTGCTTGAATTAAATAAAATGCCTTTATTTGCGGCTGCCGGCGGCGTGGCAGTCGTAATAATTCCCTATATATTTATGGGAGTTTTGTCAAATAAGAAGGCAGCTATGATAGAAGAGGACATGAATGTATTTCTGGATATGATGGATGCGTACTCAAAATCGAGCGACGACATTGTAGACATTATAGGCAAAGTTTACCCCTTATTGAACGAGCCGCTAAACGGCTATCTGGAAGACTTTTACTTTGAAGCGGTAAGGAGCGGCGACCTGGATGGGGCGTTCCAGCATCTGAAATATAAAATACCGCATAAGAAGCTGAATGAAATTTTAGGCAACCTGTATATCTGCAGCAGGCAGCTGACAGATTACAGCACCATTATCAAAGATTCGGAAGAGCAGTTGAGGACTTATCTGAACGGAAAAAGAGAGAGGCAGAATGCAAGGATGGATGGGGCGATGGAGCTTTTGATTTTTGCGGCTGTGCTGGCAGGAAGCATTTATACAGCATCTGTGATAACAGAAGTAGGCCTTCGGGAACTGTTTACAGGCAGCATCATAGGGCAGGGCATGGCCCTATACTTTATCTGTATTGGAATTGCAGGATTATTTGTCACTTTTTCACATGACAATGTTTAGCAGAAAGGAGGGAACCATGGTCGGATTGCATTATTTCATTGCAGGACTGACAGCTGTATGTTTTCTTTTAACGTTTGTTTCATGCTACAGGGCGGCGTCAAAAAAGAATTTAGCGGCAGCAGAAGAGATTTTGCTGCATAATATGCAGGCATCAAAAGGAAGGTACTTTAATTATGGGCGGTTGGAATTGTTCCTGAAAGAATATGGAGTGGCATATATGCTGTATGAGAGCATCAACCCTGTGATGTACATCATCATTAAAATCATCACTGGAATCCTCCTGGCCGTTCTGGTTATGTTCCAAATGCCGGAGGCGGTATTATGCGGCGCGGCATTCTTGTTCGGATTCTTTTTCCTGGACATTTTAGTGCGGCTGAATAATGACAGTGACAACAAGGCAATGATGTCTGACATTGCCAATACCTATGATATCTTAAAGATTCAGATGAGGGCCGGGGTTTTTATCACAGACGCCATTTTCTTTTGTTACCAGAATTGTTCCAACAGGAGGTTAAAAGACGGGTTCCTCGGTCTGTATCTGGATATCAAATCAAACCAGGATGTGCCGGGGGCATTGAGGAATTTTAATTCAAGGTTTAAGAACAGCCATATAAGCACATTGTGCGCTGTGCTGGAGCAGTCCCTCGTCACGGGGCAGTCCGCTGACATACTGGATAACCTCACCAAGAAAAATGTGGATATCCAGAAACTCCTTAATGCACAGTACCGGAGAAAAATACAAGGGATTTATCACAAACTGGGAATGTTCATTATCATTGGGATGCTGGCAGTGATTCTCTATATGGCAGGTATCAATTTAACGGACGCAATATCAAATTTTTAAATTTTAGAAAGAAAAGGAGAAATAAAATGGAAAAAATGAGAAATTTTTATGACAAAGCAGAAGGAAAAATGATTACCGGAAAAATGTATGCAGAGCAGAAAATGGATGCTTTCCTCCGCGGGAAGAAAAGCGGCGCATCGCATTGGGTTGACCTGGGAGTCGCCTGTATTGTAGGGCTTGCGCTGGCCCTTGTGTTTAAGGACAAGCTGGCGGAGGTGATTGAGAGCGTGGCGTCTAAAATATCTACCAATATCACGGCATGGTAAGGGCAGATAGGAAAGAGCAAAGAAAAATGGGAAAGATGAAGAGGTTTATCGTTAAAAAGCAGGAGGCTTCCATCACCTATCTTTCCGTGTTCATAGCTGTCATGGCGGTATTTCTGTTGATTATGCTGGATGTGCATACGTCCGTTAATATTAACCGTTTCCGTGAGGTAAATCAGATAGGAAGGGAATATTTATTGAGGATGGAATCTGACGGCTGCCTGACGCCGGAGGATAGGGATGATTTAGAGACGGCTTTAAGGGGGACGGGGTATGTAAAGAATGTCACAATATCCGCGCCTGTTACCCCGGCCGCTTATGGACAGGAAATCACATTGAAAATTGAATATGACATAGAATTAAAGGAAATGAATTTTACTGACATATTCCATGCTTCACAGGCGGAAAAAACGGAACGGAAGATGTTCCATCAGAGCACAACGGCAAAGCATTAGGAGGGAACGGCATGAAGAATATTTTGTTCCATAAAAAGCATGGCGCCGTCCACGGAATGGCTGCCGCCATGCTTGTGACCGCCGCACTTGCGCTGGTGTTTATTAACAGCAGGCTTGGAATGGTCGAGGAAATGAAGGTGGTCTGCGAGGATGCGCTAGTCGCATCCACGTTAGCGGCCGCTGTCATCAATGCGGAAGAATATGGCAGGACGGAGAACACTGTCATAGACGATTACCATAAATGCTATGAAGATTTTAAGGAAAGCCTCGATCAGAATCTAAAGCTGAATGATGCCGGGCATTCCGCTTATGCCGGCTTTTTTGAAGGGCCGATCGAGGCTGTGGATTTCATTATCTACAATGTGAAGGAAGATGTCGGAACAGTGCAGGTGATGGAAGGGGCAGGGGGAAATCTGAGTTCGGTATATGAAGCCAATCTGGGAAGCGTGTCTGCCCCGGACGGCACATTGATAGAGGGCACGTCTGTTTACAGTAAAATAAAATTCGACGTGCGTTTCTCCAACAGCCGTGTGATACGCGCAGACAAAGACTGCTGTGTGGATATAAAAGAAAATTGAGCGGTTAAGGGAGAAATCCGGCAGCTGCCCAAAATTCTCTGGCAATTTATGTAAGATTATTATGTGTGAAAGGATAAAAACCATGCTTGTAAAAGTTTATTCAAAAAAAGAATCAGAAAATGGAAAGTTCCGGTTCTTGATATCATTAATATTAGCCTGCACAGTGACAATGGGACTGATAAAATATGAAGAATACACATTAAGTAAGTTTGAAACGGAAAATGTATTATGTGTCAGCCCGGCCGTCAATATGCTGGAACAAGGAACCGTAATTACAAAAGACAACGTAGGGACATATTTTTCTGTCCAAAAAGTGCCAAAAACCATGGTGACAAAAAATTTTCTGACCAGCACAGACGCTATTGTTGGGAAAAAAACATCTATTGAGCTGTATGAAAATGAAATTGTTACAGCCGCGCAGTTTTCAGATGTAAATGAGAAGATCAGCAAGATTGTCAATCCGGTTGAGACAAGTATCAATGCGGCTGATTTATCGCAATTAGTAGGCGGCATTCTAAGGGAGGGAGACACCATTGATATTTCTGTCATTGGGGAGGAAAATAATTTAGTATACGAACTAAGGGACGTGTATGTGGCAAAGGCATTTAACTCTTCCGGTGAGCTGATAAGAAAGAACAGCGGCACTGCAGGAGAAACTGCCCAGGCAAATGAGAATGCAATGCTTATCAACATTATCATTAGTAAATCGGACGAAGAAGACTTAAATAGGCAGATGAAAAATGGGCAGATAAGGGTGTCCAAAACCAATGACCTGGTAAATAAGTGAGGTTCTGCGAATACATTTCAAATCTTCTCACAGTGGGCGGATTTGAAATGTGTTTTTATTCTTGGGAAATTCGGGTGAAAAATAATGTGGGACGTATCAGTGGCAGCAGGAGTCCTATGCTCCATTTTTTTTAAGCTTACCATTCAGTTTTACGCAAAGCATGATGACAATAAAATCACATTGCCGTTGAAAACCGTATTGTTCCAAGGCATATGGATGGCATTGCTTGGGGCAGGGGTAATGGATAAATATGGATGTTCAGATGTAAGCTGCTTTTTGCTTTTCCTGATATGGTATTTGTCCGTGACGGCATACATAGACGCAAAAATCAAGATGGTATATACCAGTTTCAATGTGTTTGCATTATGCGTGGGGATCGTATTTTTGATATCTTCCATGGGAAATGGCGACACCTGGAACGATATGGACATCCCATCCCTTTTTATATGGCTCGCATTCTTGGCCGTCTGCCGCCTATTTCGTTTGTTTGGAGAGGGCGATTTCGATGTGCTGGCAATCGTGACTGTTTTTTTCTGCAGCATTCCGGAAATTCGCCAACCGGTTGGGGGAACCCTCCTCTTTGTCGTGGCAGGGGCCTTGACGGTGCAGTTTATTATCCATTACAGGGAAGTGGACTGGAGACATTTCAGATTGAAAAACAAGGAGGCCTTTGTCCCTGCTATTTTTGTCTCGGTGATAATCAACCTATTTATTCAGTAAAACCTGTAGGAGATGGCATATTGAGGAGCCTGCTTATGGTGGGCGGGAAGGAGAGAAAATTGAAAAAAACGAAAAAAAAGAAAAGAATGCATTCCGGCTTTTGGGGGCTGCTCCTTGCGGCTGTTTTTTCCCTGGCGCTGCTCCCTTGCGGCATGGATCTGTTGGCTGGGAACGAAAACGATACCGTCACCATCGATCCGGCCGGAGGAACCGTTACATATGACGGCGCCCGGATAACGGCTTCCACAACGAAAAACCTCGGGACGCTGATAAAAATCGGGCAGACAAAGGAATTTTCCGGAAAGCAAAAGATTGATGTACGGGGAAAGTACCATTTCATTGTCGCCGGAGGCGCCGGGAGCAATGCGGTCATGAAAGACGGAAATAAAACGGTGACGGCGGCCGGCGGGAAAGGGATCATCATAACATCCAAGCCTATAGAGATTGCGAGCGGCACAGAGCTTTCCTTCGTAGCAGGAGAGGACACGGGGGCGGATACGGTTATCGCCAAGAAAACCAAAAACGAGGCGAATAAGGAAACCGAGCACTTCGGGTTTGGGCAGGATAAATATATAAGGGAAACCGTCGAATGGCCCACGACGGATTTTTACCACGTCATTTTCGGGGCGGGAGGAAAAAAATCGTCTGTATCATTCACTTCCGGAGGAAAATCCCATGAGATTGTCGCCGCCGGCGGAGGCGGCGGGGCCGTCATGTATTATTCGATTGACGGACTGCCGAAAGCCTACAGCGGGATAAAGGATCTCCCCGGATGGTCCGTGCCAAAAAGCACAGACGACCACACGGGAAAGAGGAATCAATATGACTTCGAGGAGGCATATGAAAATGAAAACGGCGGATATTTCAAAGCCCGTCATGGTGGGTACCTATCCGGGAACAGCTATTCCGCCGGGAAAGGCAAGATAAACGGAAAATACGGGCAATCCGGGGTCAACATTGCCGCAGGAGGATCTTGCGGGCAGAACTATGTGACAGAGCTTACTGTTTCTTCTTATAAAGAGAACAGCGGAAGGACGGCTTATGTCAAAATGGCCTGTGACAGCAAGACGTTCACCATCAACGATCCGGTCCGTGAGGGCTATGATTTTAACGGCTGGGAGGTGAAAGGCAGCGGGGTAAGCCATGTTGATAATGGAAATTCAACGACCTTTACCAAAAGCGCCGCCGGGAACATGACGATTACAGCAACGTGGATAATCCATACATCCACCCTGAACGTCAACCCGAACGGCGGCAAATGGAATGGGAGCGTGTCTCCGGCTCCCATTACCAAGGATTACGGGACGCAGATAAGCATCCCGGTACCGACCAAAGAAAACCATACGTTTATCGGATGGGCGACCTCAAATCCATTCTATGGATACATGACGTCCCTGACCGCTCCGGCAACCTATACCTTCGGTAAGGCAGGCGGGGTTACAGACACCCTGACGGCAACGTGGAGGGCAAACAGATCCACCCTGAACATCAACCCGAACGGCGGCAAATGGAATGGGAGCGTGTCTCCGGCTCTCATTACCCAGGACTACGGGACGACAAAAGACATCCCGGTGCCGACCAGGGAGAATTATACATTTACCGGATGGACAAAATCAAACCCATTCTATGGATACATGACGTCCCTGACCGCTCCGGCAACCTATACCTTCGGCACGGCAGATGGGGTTACAAGCACCCTGACGGCAACGTGGAGGAAAAACAGATCCACCTTGAATGTCAACCCGAACGGCGGCAAATGGAATGGCAGCCCGCAGGCGCAGAGCTTCACCCAGGACTACGGGACGACGAAAAGCATCCCGGTGCCATCCAGGGATGGGTGGCAGTTTGACGGGTGGAAAAAGTCCAACCCATTTTCCGGGCTCATGAGCGATTTAAAGAAAGATGCCGTTTACACATTTAGGGGAAAAGAGGAAGCGAAAGACACGCTGACAGCGGAATGGAAAGATGTCACCCCGCCTACATCAGTGATAGAGCCGGTCATCACCGGCACAACGGAAACCTATGAGAACCCCTATAATAAGCAGCGCTGGTTTAAGGATTTCCTTGATGCGAAGATCGTGTCGCAGGATGGGAATGGAAGCGGGATCAAAGAGAATTATTTATCCGATGCCAACGATGATACATTTTTGGGAAAAGAGTGCATAAGCAGCAGCAATCCATATGCCAGACATTATGATGCGGCACAGTCTGATTCCAATGGGCTGATCTGGCTGTGTGGGCGTGCGATAGATAACGCAGGCAATGAAGGAGAAAAGGTTTATAGACCTTTTTATGTTGATGGGACGGCGCCGGCGATTATGGGTCTGACTGCAGCAGATCAGGCAGAAAGCGTCAGCGGCTTAAAAGGGGCAGGCATTGCAGTAGACCTCACAGAGGGGATCCTGTCGGTGGAAAGCGTCCTGGAAGACACTCCGGAAAACATCGGGGAGGATATACAGGGCCTGAAAGGAAGCGGCGGAAAGGACTGGAAGAATGTCAATGTAACGCTGACGGTAAGCGTCTGCGACCGTCAGGCGGGCTTAAAGGGCGTGGTATTAGAGGAATATGATAATGGGTGGAAAGCGCTGGATCAGATGCCTTACCAGGGGGAGGTTGGAGTGGAGGACGCTTCCTTTACCATTACCCGGACCGGGAAATACCGCATTGCCGCCTATGACGTGTTCGGCCATGTGTCATACAGCAATGAATCTGAATACTGGATTGATAAGGCAGCCCCTGCCATTACGGTTGATTCCCAGGAGTATGGCTGGACGAATCGGGAAGTGCCGCTCCATTTTGACATTGCAGACAACGCAGGGGGCAGCGGCATCCAGACGCTGACATTTGTGCAGATAAAGGAAAATGGGGAAGAACATGACGTGCCTGTGAGACAGAACATATCCGCTGACCTGGGAACGGCAAGCGTGGACGTGGCCATCACAGAAGAGGGCGTCACCAATTATAAACTATACGCCAGGGACAATGCCGGGAATGAGAGCTATGTCTATGTGACGGTGAAGATCGACTATACGGCTCCGGAGGCGGATGCAAAAACCTTCCTGGCAGAGGACGGCACTCTGGAAGTCAGCCTTAACAATATCGTGGAGGAATTATCCGGATGCGACCTGGAAAAAACTTATTTTACAGTGAAAGACAGTGAGGGAACCGTGCCGGACGTATTGACATATTCCTTTGATCCGGGCGATGGAACGAACATCCACACAGGGGCGGCTTTCCGGCAGTATGCAGCGGAAGTGATGGAAAAGTTTGAAGACTGCAGCAGCGTAGACGTGGATATCCATCTTTTTGACATTGCCGGGAATGAGCAGACTTATACAAAAAAAGAAGATATCTTCAACCTGAAGGCGGAGCTGTTCCGCTACCTGTCCGTCAAGGATGGGAACTAGGGCAGCTATGAGGCAGGGGAAACCTGGAGGGCAGGGGAAAGCGGGATTGTAAAAGTGACGGCGGGCGCCTATATCGACCGCATCGAGATCCTTTACCCGCAGGACTGGATCGCCCTGCAGAGCCCGGAGGCGACCTATCCGCTGGACCGTTACTTAAATGTCTACCACTATCCGGAACGGGAATATCAGGCGCATGAGGAGGACGAGTTCATGATACCGTTAGGCATAAAGCATGAAGGGGACGTCCATACCATCCTTGTGCGGGCGTATAAGACAAAAGACGGCGTGGAGAAAATGAAGGAGGTCTCCCTGCCGCTGCTTGTGGAGGGGAGCATCCTGGACAAGCTGAGGACACGCGTGCGTTATAAATCATAAAGCGTATCCAGCTATGTGACAAATGCTTAAAGAAGAAAGAGAGAACTTGAGTTTCAATGAATAAAATTTAACTGGAGGGAAATAAGATGAGACAAGTGGCAAAACGTTTTTTGGCAATAGCATTAGCTATGGTTCTATTTTTAGTATCAACTGGGGGATCAAATGTCAGCGCGGCAGCATCACCACGTTTGAGCATTACGAAGAAAACACTCACAGTCGGCGAACAAGTGACAATCAAGCTGACAAATAATAAGAAAACAGTGAAGTGGTCAACATCAAATAAGAATATCAAGATAGTGGGCAAGAACAGCAAACAGGCAAAGATTAAGGCTGTTAAGAAAGGATCCTCTTACTTACAGGCAAAGGTGGGCAAGAAAACCTATAAATGCAAAATAACTGTAAATCAGAAGAAGGCATCAGGTTCTGGAGCAAAAGTTTCTAAAGGCATAGAGTACACAGTAAGCCGTACTGAAAAAGGGGTTGTTGCGATTGCGACAAATACCAATAATTATGATGCGAAGGTTGAAGTTTACGCAGAGTTTTATAAGGGTGGAGAGTTAATCGACTCAGGTTATGACAACAATTACTGTTTAGGGCGCAGTGCCACAGGCGTATTCAATGTTACCACATCATGCGATTATGACAAATACAAATTTTCTGTTATAAGAGTGGAAAAGTCAGGTCATAAGTCGATGTCATCTAAGTGTAAGGTATCTGGAGTTAATATAGACCCTAATTCTAACATTTATACAGTGAATGCTATGGTGAAAAATAATTCTGGGAAAGAGATAGATAGATGTCGTGTTTCTTGTGTGTTCTATGATGAGAACGGAAACGTATTGGGTACGGATTATGAAGAGGTATTTTATATCAGTACCCCAGGCACTTCGGAGTCGCTTGGGTTTTATGTATTTAGAAAGGATTATAGTAAAGTTATACCTGCTAGCGTTAAGATATATGTAGATAGTGCTTACGAATGGTAGTCTGCTGGAGGTAATAAAACTAATTTATTATTTTTTGGAAGATGTGTGGGTGCGCTGTGTTATCCACACATCTTATTTTTTTATATCTGTAATCCACAACTATTTTTAGTTGCATAAATGCGCCGCATATGGTATATTTATATACAAGGGAGCGATGCTCACGAGTAAGAGAGATAAATGAATGAACCGACTATGAAAGCGGCCGGAAGATTCTATATTGGATGAGATGAAATATTGAGAAAGGATGGCTTGTTATGGGT
>CANQUZ010000050.1 GCA_947627165.1 uncultured Roseburia sp. | reverse complement strand
CATGAGCAATCCGCTTACGATAGTAAGCTTTGAAGCACGTAGTGCGGGATTGCGAATGGCGTGGGCTGAACTGTTACATGGAGTATGTTATTCCGCGTCCATAGTCTTGTATTGTTTGAGTATAGGAACTATAATGTTATTCTAAGATGTTCTATATGGACAATATGACTTTACGGGAAGCAAGAGGGAAATGGGGAGTTACGCCACGGCAGATAAATTACTTGTGTGCTGTAAAAATGTCTGCGATTTGGCTGATTTCCAAAGATGATCAAAAGCCGATTGACGGCAGGACAAAGCAAGGGAAGGTGGCAAAGTGAAAGTAAACAGCATGAAAAAAATACTATTGGTTGAAGATGATTCAGATATAGTTTCCTCTCTCACTGTATTTATGAAAAAAGAAGGTTATTTGATTGATGGCGCAGATGGCCAGCGGACTGCTTTAGAAAAAATTGCTCAGAATCAATATGACCTTGTACTTTTGGATATTTCTTTAAATGACGGAAATGGATTTAGCACTTGTACAGCCATTAAAAGCCAAAAAGATATTCCGATTATTTTTTTAACCGCCAATGATGATGAATTTAGTGTGGTCAGCGGGCTGGAATTGGGAGCGGATGATTATATCTGCAAGCCGTTCCGTCCGAGAGAATTACTGGCAAGAATCAGTACGGTTCTGCGCAGAGCGAATGGAAAGAACGAATATATTGCTTGCAAAGATATTACGATT
The DNA here is from genome assembly GCA_947627165.1 of uncultured Roseburia sp. Classification (GTDB taxonomy): domain Bacteria; phylum Bacillota; class Clostridia; order Lachnospirales; family Lachnospiraceae; genus Roseburia. The sequence goes on along the minus strand of CANQUZ010000050.1, from coordinate 11,173 downwards.
GATGTCCAAAAAGCGGTTGTCCGCAAAGAACATACCGAGATATTCCTTTCAGCATTGGAATACCGTCTGCTGTTGGTGTTTTTACAGAATCCGGGGATCGTTTTTTCGAGGAAAAAACTTCTTGAAATGATCTGGGATGCCACAGGCGAATTTATTAATGATAATACATTAACCGTCTATATCAAAAGATTGCGGGATAAAATAGAAACGAATCCGCAAAAGCCGGAGATTCTTTTAACGGTCCGCGGGCTTGGGTATAAGGCGGGTGAATAGTATGGATTTTCTGCGAAATAAGGAAATTCGATCACAAATAAGACTATGCGGCATCATTACGGTTATAAGCAGTATATTAGGCTTTTTCTTTTGCGAAGAGTTTTTTTGGATTCCTTTTTTAACCGGCTGCATGGTTAGCGGTATTTCACTGGTTTTCACCTATCGCCGCTATGGGAAAATTTCTTCTTTAAGCCAGGACATTGACAGCCTATTACATGGAGAAGAAAGCATTCGTTTTGATGATTATATCGAGGGCGAGCTGGCTGTTTTGGGGAATGAGATTTCAAAGATGACACTACGGCTTTTAGAACAGTCAGAACAGCTGCGAAAAGATAAACATTATCTGGCAGATTCTTTAGCAGATATTTCTCACCAATTAAAGACGCCCTTAACTTCCCTTGAAATATTGAACGCCGCCCTTTTACAAGAAGGCATTGACGAGGAACAACGCTCTGTCCTGTTACAAGAACAGTTGAGTTTGGTGTCACGTATGGAATGGCTGATTGCCGTTTTATTGAAATTGTCACGTTTAGATGCAGGGACAATAGAGTTTGAGAAAAAAACGTTTTCTATGGGAGAATTAGTTCAGCAGGCAGCAGCAGCCTTTGATATAACGCTTGATATTAAAAATATTACAATGAATATTTCTGATCTATCAGAAATTCGATTATGTGGGGACATAAAGTGGCTTGCAGAAGCATTGTCGAATGTGATAAAAAACTGTATTGAAAACACACCGTCCGGCGGGCAGATAAACATCAGCGCTGAAGAAAATGCGATGGATGTGAAACTATATGTTATGGATAACGGAAGCGGGATCCCGAAAGAGGATCTTCCTCATTTGTTCGAGCGTTTTTACTGTGGAAAAAATTCCGGGAAAAATGGTGTTGGGATCGGTTTATCGTTAGCGGAAACAATTATTACACAGCAGAATGGAACCATTACAGTTGAAAACCAAATACCGCAGGGGGCAAAATTTACAATCTGCTTTTACAAAGGGATCGCCTGACGCGATTCCTTTTTTGTTGGACAGATGTAATGAAATGCCATCCTGTCAAACAAAAAATAGGATGCGCACCCCGCGGAGAAAAAAATAATTGCTTTGCAATTCTGCTGGGGTGCAAAGAATCCGGCAAGCCGGATTTTTTATTCCAAAGTGACATTTTTGTAATGAAATAGTAGTGCCATAGTCACTTTAAACTGCTATGATTTTTGTTGATATATGAAATTACTCGCGGAGGACTGAGCTATGGAAATTTTAAGAGTTGAAAATGTCTGTAAGACATACGATACAGGCGACACTACCGTCAATGCTTTGACTGATATTTCGTTTTCCGTACAAAAGGGAGAATTTGTTGCAATCATTGGCGCATCGGGTTCGGGTAAATCTACTTTGCTGCATATTCTTGGCGGCATTGACCGCCCGACATCTGGGGAAGTGTTTGTAGATGGGCAGAGTGTATATGAGCGGACGGAAGATCAGCTTGCGGTGTTCCGCAGACGACAAGTAGGGCTGATTTATCAATTCTATAACCTGATTCCGGTTTTGAATGTAGAGGAAAATATTACCTTGCCCGTCAAATTGGATGGACGAAAAATAAACAAAAAGCGTTTGGCGGGATTGCTGCAGGCATTGGGACTGACAAAGCGTAGAAAGCATTTACCAAGTCAGCTTTCAGGAGGGCAGCAGCAGCGCGTAGCTATTGGCCGCGCGCTTATGAATGCTCCTGCCATTCTTTTAGCGGATGAACCGACTGGCAACTTGGATACGCAAAACACACAAGAGATCATGCAGCTTTTGAAAGCGTCCAATAAAACCTACAAGCAGACAATTATCCTGATTACCCATGACCGGGAGATTGCATTGCAGGCGGATAGAATTTTGGAAATTCAGGACGGAGAGCTTATCAGGGATGAGGTGATTTGCTGATGGAGATGATGTTCATACTTACATTAAAAACTCTGAAATTAAATTGGAAACGTACACTTCTTACGGTTTTCACCATTATCCTTTCGGTAGGTATGATGACTGCTGTTTTGTGCGGCGGCTGGTCAATGCTTAGATTTTTGCAGGAGAAAGAAAAAATATATGGCGGTGATTATGCTTATAGCATTGAGATTACATCACAGCAGCAAGCAGAAACACTCATGCAGGATAAGAATGTCGAAGCTGTATCGCTGTTTCGTTTTGCCGGAAGCAGTTTTTACGGCGAACCGTCCAATAAAACATTGCTTGCTGTTGCAGAGATCAATGACGCATTTGTCGAAAACTTTTCTTTGGAACAGTATTTGTTGGAGGGACGCTTCCCATTAAATGAAAATGAAATAATCTTAACGCAGGATTTTATAGATGATAACGGACTGGCATTTTCCGTTGGCGATACTATACAGCTTTCTCTCGGTATGCGGGTATGGGATGAAATCAATACAGAATTATATGGATTGGTAAACTTTCTTGGGGAACGGGAGAGTTTTCATCTAAATGCTGAGAGGATATATACCATAGTTGGTATTGTGTCTGAAATGAATGGATCGAAAGCAGCCAGTGAGTTCAATGCTTATAGTGGAATTGGTAATGATGGAAGCGCTTTATCAGCATTTGTAAAATGCCATCATATTTCTAAGTCTATATACTCTGAGGCAGAGGAAAATGCAAAAGCAGCTGGAGGCCGGGTGTCAGCATTCCATTCTGAGTTACTTTTGTATCATGGCGTTACGGGCGGCAAAGGCGCTGTAAAGATTCTTGCGGCTATCAGTGCAGTTATTTTATTACTAATGGCTGCCTGCTCAGCAATGATCAGCAATGTCCTTTCCATTTCTTTGCAGGAACGCATAAAACAACTTGGTATGCTTGCAAGTATTGGCGCTGCCAGCAGACAGAAAAAAGCCAGCGTTACCATAGAGGCCTTTATGCTTGGTGTGATAGGTATTCCATTCGGCTTATTATTTGGTTTAGGATTAACCTCTGTTGTTTTGGCAATGATACGAATCTCTTTTGAAACCGCTTTTACTTTTGGTGCACTTGAGTTGAACACGCATATTCATTGGATGATCCTTCTCCTTGGAGGCATTTCAGGGATTGGTTCTTTGTTCTTTGCCTGCCAGGCTCCGGGAAGAATTGCTTCAAAAGTTACCGTTATTGACACATTGAAGCAGTCAAATGTGTATAAAGGAAAGCGGAAAAGGATTCCGCGTGGAAAAGTAATGGCTATCTTTTTCGGAATATATGGTGCATTGGCTTCTAAAAATATTTATCGTAATCCGAAACGGTTTCATGCTATCACAATGTCCATATTTTTAGCAGTTGTTCTTGGGCTGTCCTTGTATAGCTTTTCGGATTTTATGCTTTTTCAAACATCCATGGACATGAAAGAAGATGGTTCGAGCTATACGGATGTCGAAGCTGCGATTCCCTATAAAGATTTGCAGGCGGCCGTAAAAGCAATTTCGGATGAGGGCTTACCGGCAGATATATCATACCGTATATCCCGATATATGACAGCGGCATTTGAGGAAGAATCCATCAATTCTGATATGGCTGGATATTTTATCAATGGTAATCTCGCAGAATTATATGTTGTGGGTATGGATGAAGAACATTTATATGCTCTCTGCGAAGAAAACAACATAGATTATGCGGCGTATGATGCGAAATCAAATCATGGAATACTGATCAACAGTGCAGCCGGAAATTACGGTGCTTCCCCTAACCGCGTTGTGATTGGTTCTCCGTTTTTTCTGGAAAGAGGATCTGAGATAGAGCTGGAATATAGTGATAACAGTAAAACGGTTATTGTTCAGGATGTTGTTCATGGCAATAACGCTAATCTTCAGTCACAATTTGTTCGGGACAGGGCAGTCCTGATTGTTCCTATGTCCTATTTTGATTGGCTGCTGAAGGATGATACTTATGTGGAACTTGCTATTGACACATCACAGCACGAACAAGTCACGGAATGTTTGGCGGATATGGGATTTTTTCAAGTATTTGATGTGGCAAAAACAACTGAAAATTCCCGGCAGATATATACGCTTCTCAAAATGATGGTTTGCATTTTTACAGTCTTAATGACAATGATCATTGGATTGAATGTCTGTAATACGATTGCAAATACCATCAATGTGCGTAGAAATGAGTTTGCGGTACTGCGTTCTGTTGGCATGACCGCTGTTGGTTTGAAGAAAATGCTGCTTTTAGAATCGGCATTGTATGGTGTAAAGTCGCTCATATTTGCAATACCAATAAGTTTGATAATCCATTATATTATGTACTCATTGATCTCAAAAGGAATGACACCGTTTATGTTTTATATCAATTTGAATGCATACGGAATCGCCGTCATAATGGTTATCTTTGTAGTGGTGATAGCAATGTTGTTTTCACTGCGCAGTGTAGAAAAAGTTGAAATTGTTCAGGAGCTGAAAATGGGAAGCATCTAAAATCGTGAATCAGGATATGGCAGAAGCAGGCATTTCCAGCGGCAGTGCCTATTATCTGCCGCACGACGGCAGAAGAAAAAACGTCGTGCAGCAGAAGAAGGTTATCCGCATATTATCTTTCCTCTCCATAGCGTACTTCGTCCACAAGTGCCTGAATATCGTCCTCGCTGGTAACGCCCATTGTTTCGGCAGCGCCGGCAAAGGCAGATTGCGCTTTGCGGATTGCGTTAGAAGAAGCGTTGCTTACAACGATCTCCCCGTTCGGCTTTTGGAAGAACAGAATTTTATCCCCAGACTTTAAGCCGAGCAGCCGCCGAATTTCTACCGGCACAGTGATTTGACCGTTTGCAGAGATTTTTGCCAAATTCATAAAAGTCACCCTTTCTATTCTTGAAATCTAAAGAAAACTTGATGCTACCTATAGTATATCCAATTCAGTAATAAAAGTAAACTTGCCAGGGGAAAAAGAGCTGCTGCTTTATAAATTTTTTGTGAATATGATAAAAAAATCTTTGGCAAATCGTTTCCGGAGATACAGGTTAGTTGATATATTTAATTACAGTGTCCCAGACGGCAGCGTCCTCCAGCCCTAATTTCCAGAAAGCGCCTCCAGCTAAATTGTTAGAGGACAGCGTCTTTAACTTTTCTTCCAGAGAGGAAACGTCTTCCACCCAGATTTTGTAGATGCTCCCATTGTTTTCGTACTGTACATAATATTGTCCGGCTTCCTCTGACCATACCGGAACAGCGGCGTTTGCGCTGATGAGGTTTTGGACTTCAGACATCTTTGCGGCATAGGAGCTTAGGTCATACAAAATATAGCTGTCGGCGGATCCTTCCTGAGAGGAAGTCTCTGTGGTATCCCCATCCCCAGAAGGCTCTTCCTCGGAGGCGATTGGCGTTTCCGTCCAGACCCGTGAGTAAAAGGGCATACCTAGGATAATCTGCTCCGCGGGCACTTCTTTTAGCGTATTGGCGACTCCGTCTTTTACAAAGCCGATGGAGGCAACCGGACCTGCCTCTTCAGAGCCGGAATAATATTCATCATATGCCATAATCACCACATAATCGGCAAAAACGGCCTGTTCGGCGCGGTTGTAAAAGGCGGTATATTCCGACGGGACATAATTATCCACAGACAGCACAAGCCCGTTATTTTCGCATTTTAGAGAAAGTTCCCGGATGAACTGGATATAGCCATCCCCCACATCGCTGCTTAGCGCCTCCAAATCGACATTGATGCCGTCCAGATTATATTGGATGGCGGAGGAAATCAAATTGTTGACAAGGTTTTGCCGCCTGGAAGTGTAGGTTAAAACTTCAGTGGAATTTACCTCCGTATTTTCCAGATTGCTGACCAACGCCCAGACCTCAATGCCATTCTGGTGGCAGTAGTCCACATAGCTGCTGCTGGCGAGGCTTGCGATGCCGCCGTAGTTGTCGTTAAGATAGAACCAGGTCGGTGAAATCACATTGATGCCCTTGGTGCTTTGGAGCACGGAAGTTATGCGTGAATTTGCATCGCTGCTGGTAACTTGATGCCACGCCATATTAATTTTAAAATCTTTGCGGATATGGTGGAACTCCTCTGGAATCTTATCATGGGAGGCGGTCTGCGTCGTCGGAGCGCCTAACCTCTTGGATTTTACATACCCGATGATTCCGTCTGCCGTCATCACTTTTGTCCAGGTTTCATCGGCGTCTAAGATAGTGACCTCCGAGCCCTTTTCCAAATCCGCAAGAATGAGGCTTTTGATGCCGCCCTGATAGCGTATCTGCGTTTTTTTCTTTAAAGAAGCGGTCGTATATTCGCTCCAATCATTGATAATCAGAATGCGGTTGGGTTCTTCATAAACTTCATAGGAGAAGTCAGAGTACAATTTCAGAAAATCCACGGCAATGTAGGCGGTGGAAGCGTCTGCTTTTACAATCGTATGATCAAAAGAACGTGCGTCTTTGGTGACGGTGTATTTGTCGCTCTCCACCTCTACGGTAATCAAGTCTTCCGCAGTGGTGCAGAGGAGTTTGTTTTCGTTCGCATCCCAGTAAAACCGGGGATTGATATGGTCATGTACCAGTTGATAATCTAAGTAAATGACGCCGTCTATCATGCGTCCCTTAAAATCGGTGACTTCACGGTTTAAGACAATGGCGGCTTCTTCGGGGGAAGAAAGCTGGTAGTAATCAGACAAATCCTGACGCTCCTTTGAGGGAGTATATTTTTCAATCAGATTGCTTAAAACCATAAAGAGGAGCACCACTGCAACAAGCGCTCCCGCAGCCAAAAACGGGACAATTTTTTTCTTCATTGCAAAAATCCTTTCTTCTTATGAAATGATGTCAAAACAAGTGATAAAATGTTTTGTACCACCATATTGTAGCATAAGAATTTATAAATTCAAAGGTGTTATTATTTTGGCCGCACAATCAATAACTTTTAAAGGAAATGCCATATCCGCCGGAAATATGCCGGGAAGCCGCACTGAAATCCCGATTGATTCCAGGCGGCTTCCGAAGGCGTCTCTTTTTTCAAATTTGTGAACTGTAGTAGTTACTCATAAAGCGGCATTGAGGCACTCCGTCTTTATGATGTAGCGCAGGAAAAACACCTGCTAATTATAAATGGTTTTTCCGAATCTTATCAAAATGAAGTTCTTTTAACACCCCCTCGTCAAAAACATAATCTCTCATATAAGAGTTCTCTTCGTTGACACAAAGCTGTGCCGCCGCACGTTCGGAATCGCTTTTAGAACCTTCTATCCAGATCGTGATTCCTCTGCTTTCCAGGGAAGAGAGTTCTAAATAAAGTTTTTCTAAATGTTCTTTTTGCAATGTTTTATCCCCTATGTGCAGTTGTTACCAAAAGGCATTCGCCAGTTACATCGTGATATATTTTAGCGTTGGATTTCCTGCCGATCCCCGCGGCAGAGAAGCGATAAAAGAAAGCAGGGCATTAAGCCAGCAGTTCCTGCAGATTAGAAAAAAGTTCTTTTTCTATTCGAAATGGATTTTGAATATACGGGACATTGCGGATTGGGACGTGATAAGCATTGGAAATTTCACGCAGTATCTTTGGCTTTCCCATTTCCGTCAGATAGATAAACCCTTCTCCTGAAATTGTTTTTTGGTTTATTTGTTTTAGTGTTTTCCGAAACTTATCTATTTTCCAGGGAGCGAGGCTCCCAAGGATCATTTTCCTGTCACAGCGAAGCAATTCCGGCAGATCCGCTTCCCCCATACTTCCCAAATCAAGAATCAGATATTGGTACCCCTGATTCAACAGGGAGGGAAGCTCCTCTGCGGTGGTATTCGGATAATAATCGACATCATAGATGCGAAAATAAGAACGGCAATGATTTTCTGCCTGCCGAAAAGGAAGTTTTGCCTCTGCCATAAGAAAATGTATTTCATTTCTTTTGTGAAATTCAAGGTAAGCTGTGTGAGAGCAAAACTTAGAGCCGCAGAAATTTGCCAGGGCGATTGCAAGATGTGTGGCGCCGGCTCCGGAATCGCAGCCGGCGATGCCGATGGTCAAATGAGGTTTTGTCCCGTTTCCACCAATGCCGAACATGATGATTCACCTCCTTTTTTTGTATGATGTGCATAATGAGCCGTTCTTTCTTTGCAGTAGAATGGAAGGGCGTGCAGTCAAAAGGAAAACAGTAGACAGATTTTTTTAACTGCCTGGCGTATTTTTTTGCTGCTTTTTTGTTATCATAATTGCAGATAAAACATACATTTTCCTGTGCTTGAAACTGTCTGGCAAAAGGGATGCAATCCGGCATATCCCAGAGACTCCCGCTCATGACAAGAAAAATGAGGTCTGCTTCCGGATCCTGAGAAAATTCTTCCATACAGGTTCCATAGTCATAGACGAGAATCGCATCTTCGGGAATGAGGCTTTCCAGTCCGTTTCCATAATGGGGAATGCCGGAAAAATGCTCATAGTGGAAAATCCCACCCTTTTCTTTCCAGAAAATATTTGATTCTGCCATTGCGGTAAGAGTATTGGAATGATTCGCAGGAAGATAAATGCTTTTTCGCTTTTTATGATTCAGGGCGCTGACTAAAGAAATTGCAAAATGAGTTGCGCCCGCCCCCGGCCTGCTTCCAAGTACGGCTATTTTGCGGATAGAGTGTGAAGATGCCTGACACGAAAAATGTGTATGGTTCTCTGATATAAGATCAGGTTTCCTTAGCGTTAAGAGGGCGTCCTTTAACTCGGAAGCGGTTTGGTAACGCGCTGCCTCGGCTTCGGAAGACGCTTTGGAAATAATGCGCAATAACTCCGCAGAGCAAAGCGGTTTCGCAGCGTCCGCCATAAAGGAAAGGACTTTCCCCAGTCCATAGATGTCGGCCGCTACCCCAACGGCGTGTCCGAGATATGCCTCGGGAGCCGCAAACCCCTCTGTCCCATAACGCTGGGAATGGTTACCGGAACCGATAAGAAATGAAGCAATGCCAAAATCAATCAATTTTATCTGATTTCCGCACAATAGGATATGCTCCGGCTTTAAATCCTGGTACAGGATAGGGTATGGAGTGACATGATGCAGATAATCAAGAATCTCGCAAAGCTGAATGCCATATTCGATAATCAGTTCCTGTGGAATGTGGTTTTGATAAAGAATAAAATTCTCTAATGATTCACCCTCGATAAATTCTTCAATCATATAAAGAAAATCGTCATCTTCGTCGATATCATATATGAGAGGGATACTTGGGTGGTTAAGAGTTTTTAGAAAGTTTGCCTCGTCTAACAGGCTGCTTTCAGAAAAATCGGATGATCTGCCTGCCGCACTTTTGCAGAGTGCCGTGTCTTTTGGGATACACTTGATAGCGCGGTAAACATTCAATTTCAGATGTCTGGCAAGATAGACAGTGCCGCTGCTGCCGGCGCCAAGAACCGAAATAATCCGGTATTTGCCAAACAAGATGGTTTCTTCTATACGATACTGCTCCTTTCACGGCGTGTCAGTTTCGCATCTCACGCATATTTTATAACATAAAAAATTTGAATTTGCAACGGTTTTTGTCATTTTTGTTTATATTTCACAAAAATGCAAAAAATTTTTAAAGAAAGGGCCGGTTTAGAAAGTTTTAATCAATGGGATACTTTACATCACAGAGTCATTTGTTTATAATATGGTATACGGTTTACAAGGTTTTCCGGACAAAGGAAGTGAGTATATGAAAATTGAAAAAGTAAATGAAAACCAAATTCGCTGTACTTTAACGCGGGAGGATTTAGCAGAGCGCCAGATTAAACTGAGTGAACTTGCATATGGCTCCGAGAAAGCGAAGCTTCTGTTTCGTGATATGATACAACAGGCGGCATATGAATTTGGCTTTGAGGCGGATGATATACCTCTTATGATTGAGGCAATACCGTTGTCTGCGGATACCATCATCCTGATAATTACCAAAGTAGAATATCCGGAAGAACTTGATACACGTTTTTCAAAGTTTTCAGAACCGGATTCCGAAGACTTCTATGGGGATATGATGGATGGGGGAGGGCTTTCCACACTGTCGGAAAGCGCTGATGATATTTTAGGATTGTTTCAATGGCAGACAGAGGAAGAAAAGGCGCAGGAGAGTCAGGAGGAGCAGGGCTTATCAGGGAAAAAAGAGGCAGGCGGGCCAAAAGATCAGATTCCGATGAATGTGCTTGCCGATATTACAAAGTTATTTGTTTTCCATAATCTGGCGGAGATTACCCGTCTGGCTCACATACTAAAAGGATTTTATGACGGCAGGAACGACTTATACCAGAATAAAAAGAACAGGCAGTTTTATCTTTTGGTGAGCAAGAGCAGCCAGTCGCCGGAATCGTTTAACAAGGTATGTAATATTCTCTCTGAGTATGCTTATCAGCAGACCTATACGCCGGCAATCGCCGCATTTTTTAAGGAGCATTACCAGCTTATCCTGAAAAACAGGGCGCTGCAGACCTTAGCCGAGTTATAAAAACAGCAAAAAGAGACTGAACTTTTCGGGTTCAGCCTCTTTTTTTTGCAGACGCAGGCCTCTTTGCAAAACAGCCGCGCAGCGTCCGCCTATGCAAGATCTTTTGCAAGGAACGCATTGATCTCATTTACCAGGGCATCCGGATCTATGCCGTGAACCATAGCCGCCTCCTCAATGGTTTCCATCTGTGAGGACGGACATCCAAGGCAGTGCATTCCGATATTTAAAAGAACTGGTGCGACATTCTGGTCAATCTGAAGTAATTCACCAATCATGGTGGTTCTCGTTACCTGTGACATTGCTATTCCTCCTTTATGATTTGGTCGGGATGATACAAAAAGTATGCCCGCAATATGGTAATTATAATACGGATTGAATAAGAATGCAAATCATTTCATAGTATTTTTGTGGGAATTTGTAACAGTTCAGCCATAAGCAGTCTCGTAGGCGAATCATGCTTGCATGAATGAGCATACGAGACTGCTTATGA
>CANQUZ010000049.1 GCA_947627165.1 uncultured Roseburia sp. | reverse complement strand
CCCGTTTTCTTCCGGTCCATAGAACCCCCGGAGTGCCTGATAATTCCACTCAATGTTATATGGAAATTCCAGCCGTGAAAGCACATAAGCGTCTTTTTCGTAAGAAACTTCCTCCTGCTCCGGCACTGCCGCTCCTAAATAGCACAAAAGGACACCCAGATCCCGCGTGTCCATACTGCCTTCCTCCTTACTCGGATTATAAGTTTTTGTCATGGTAAGCCCTATCTCGTATCCTAATACATCATACAAACATTTTCCGCTCATGTTCCCTCGCATTCTGCCGCCGTTTCGGCATCCTCTCCCAGTTTTCCTACAGACTCATAAACTCATCATACTCCGCCAGCACTTCTTCCGTGTCTCCCAGCTTCATGAACTTTCCATCGTTAATCCATAGCACCTGGTTACAGAACTTTTTCAGCGTTTCTGTCGCATGGGATACAATCAGAACCGTCCGGTCGCTCAACATCAATTCTTCCATCTTTTTATAGCTTTTCTGGCGGAAATGCTCGTCCCCCACGCTCAAAACCTCATCCACCAGCATAATATCCGTGTCAAGAATCGCCGTTACCGCAAAGGAAAGTTTTGAATACATACCGCTAGAGTAAGTCCTCACCGGCCGCTCGATAAAATCGCCCAGCTCCGAAAACTCGATAATCTCTTCCATATGTTCTTTGACATAATCCAACTCACAGCCTAGCAGCATCCCGGATTTCAAAATGTTTTCGCGTCCCGTATTGTTGGGATTAAAGCCAATTCCAATGGCCATCAGAGACACCCGGTTTCCCTTCGTGTCAATATACCCCTCATCGGGACGAAAAATTCCCGCAATGGAACGCAGAAGCGTCGTCTTGCCGGAGCCGTTGCGCCCCACGATTCCCAAAATCTGCCCCTGCTCTACTGTAAAAGAAACATCGTCCACCGCCCGGATGATATCCGCGCGCTTTACGCCCTTTTGCAAAAGGCTCTGATGCATGGACATATGCATTAAATTTCTATAATCAATGCTGACATGATTTACTTCCAGCGCAATATTTTTCATGATAATCTCCTGTTCCCTGCAAATGCTATACAATTTTCACATAACTGTTTTCATTCTTATATACCGTATGGACTCCTATACAGCAGAAAATGACAGATATGAAAAACCATACGCCAAGCGCCGGCAGATTTGCCGCCGTGTTATACAACAGCGCATTTCTCGTGGTGTCAATGACGACTGCAATCGGATTTAAGCACATCATAACAGCATTTAACGGCTCCGGCAGTGTCGTCATGACATCATAAAAGATACCGGACAAAAACATTAACATATTAAGGAGTATTCCCACCGCATAAGACAAGTCATCCACATAGACTCCAAAATGCAGAAAAATCATCCCAACGCCAAACGCCAGCAATACCATGACGGCATATGCAGGAAGCACCCAAAACAACTGAAATCCTATCTGCACCCGGAAAATAAACATCATCACTACCAATACGATAAGGGAAAACCAAAGTTTAAACATATTTAAAATCATATTCGATAAGAGAATGATAAACTTTGGAATATAGACCTTTGTGATAATGTCTTTATTATTGCGCACTAACTTTACGCTGTAGTTGATGGTCTTACTGAAAAAGTTCCACATAAGCAGAGCAGAAAAAATAAACGTGGCATAATTTTCTACCGAATTTCCCATGACATTGCCAAATACCAACACATAAACAATCATATTAAAAAAGGGTTCTAAAAGCCACCACAGACGATTTAGGTAAGAATTTGCCACTTCCGCTTTTAAATCTGTCCTTGCGGCATATACCATATACTGGCGATAACGCCTGATATCCCCCGCAAATTTTTTTATTTCAAAAATAGGACCATGGTTGTTCCAGTTTCCTTCTTTTTTACGCTCTTCCGCCACATGGGACAAAAACCATGCCAGCACAATCAGGCAGAGATAATATCCCGTCAGAATAAAGCGTTCCTGAAAAAAGGAGGCGGAAAGTTTTTGGAGCAGCGTTACATAATCTTCATTCATAAAAAAACGGATATTATCGACACCGGTAAGAATAACGCCGTCCTTTGTCCACTGCGCTTCCCCGTTTTCAACCCGCTCAATATAGCGGGAAAGCTCATCATGACTGATTTCTTTCAACAGCGTAGTCCTGCTCGCCCCGTAAATCCGGACTTTCTCTATCAGCGCCTCGTCTGCGTGTTCATCAAACTTTACCTCCCGGCATTCCCCAGATGCGATTTCCGCACTGCTTCTTACGACTGTAAAGTCTTTTTCTCCCGCAATAAAATGCAAGGTCAGATTACGGTTGCCAAACGGATATAACGCAATAGCTGCCACGCCTGCAAGCGCCACAAGAACCAACAATATACGAACCGCTTTGAAAACCGTAAATTTCTTTTCTTTCATGTCCCCTACCTCTTAATCCTGTTTCTGTTCCAGTGATTTTGTAATTGCCGCCTTAATCATCGTGGAACTTGTGCTCTTAGTATATGGAAAAAACTCAATATTAGATCCCACCCTCTGCAAGGACTGCTGATCTTCTATCCAATATGGATTTCCGGAATAATCGTCCCCGGAAAACAAGCAGTCAAAATGGTAAAGATTCCATGCTTTCATTTTCTCATGGTTCTCCTCGGTTACTTTTACAACTTCATCCACATAACGGATTGCCTCTAAAACCTGTTTTCTCTCCTCAAAAGGGATATAGGGCGGATTATTCTTAAATTTTATGACCAGTTCATCCGACAACGCCCCCACAATCAAATAACTGCATCGCTCCTTTGCCCTCCGTATCAGATTCAGGTGCCCTACATGAAATAAATCAAACACCCCTGCCAAGTATCCCACTTTATATTTTTCCATAGAATATCGTTGTCCTTTCCGCTATTTCCCGCTTTCTTCTACCATTCCCAACATCTCAATTTTCCGAACTATTATATTCTGTTTTGTTTATATAGTCAATATAAGATTTTGTTGTATCAAATACTGCATGATGGTGAGGAATGCGGTTTTCCTCCTCCGGATAACAGGCGAAATGCTCCCCATACTCTTTGCGCAGACAATTCTCGTATCCTGACGGGAGGTAGGCTTCCATATCTTCAAATGGCCCCGGTATCAAAAATGCAAAATCACAGGCATCATACACCGTATATTCTCTGTTTCCCCAATTTCTCGCCAAGACCGCCACTTTTCCTGAGTCCTCTCCCGGGCAGTTTACAAATACGTCATGAAGGCTTTTGCAGAGCGCCTCTCTGGAAAACAACTGGCTTACCTCATGATAGTATTCTTCTTTCTGCGGCTCTAATTCAAAAAGCACACGTTTATCCGGATAGGTTTTTTTCATGAGCAGCCTCTGGTAAAACTGTATTTCTTTTTGCTGCTGCTCCTTATCCTCTTTCTCCTTCGGAACTGCATCCAGCGGGAAAATATCAATCCAGATCCCCTGATTGCATTTCCTTCCCCGGTTGCGCTCCTCTAAGCCAGCCGTATTGCTGTTGCGCAATTTTGCATATCCCCCGTAAAAGCACTCTTGATCGCTTTCCGGATTCTGCAAAAAGTAAGGAGATTCAAAGGCAGTTTGCGCCAGTGCCATCAATTTATCGTAATCCGCCCTCGGCATCAGCACATCAATATCATCATCCCACGGCACACATCCCTGATGCCTGACTGCCCCCAATAGGGTTCCATAAAACAGACAGTAGGACAAGTCATATTCCGCACAGACTGACGCAAATTTTTTCAGCAGTCCCATCTGCACGTTCCTGACGGCATTCCATCCCGCATCACGCCTATATTTCTCCAAATCATATCGGTGGCGGCGGAATGGCTTCTCTTCTGACTGCTCCTTCCGGTTCTCCCCCTTTCCATCCTTTAACCGTTCAATATTTTCATCCACTTCCTTTGCGCTAATCCCTGCCCAGCGGTAAAAAGAAGCATATAACCCGTAATTCCGGTTATCTTCCACAAATTTTGCCTCTTCCCGCTCAAACACCTGCCAGATGTCCTGCAGCCCATATTTTTCTTTAAAATATTGCAGCGGCAGGATACTTTCCGCCTCCGGGATGTAAAGATACGTATACCGCAGCGCACGGAACAGAACATATTTCGCCGGAAAATATTCTTTTACAAACTCCTGGTCATAAAAAAGAAGCTCACCGTCTTTATAAAAGCTGTTATAAGGTATCATGTCAATGTATGCCCTCTGTAAAATCACACCTGCGTTTTCTTCCCTCAGGCGGTCATCTAACAGCGCACACTCGGAAAATCCCACAGGTTCAGAGGATTTTAAGATTGCCTCATACAGTTGATCAAACATTCTTTCCACCGCTTCTTTTTGATAAAAGAATAAATGCTTTATCTGTTCTATCAAAGATTTTTCGGCAATAAAGGGCATCTCAATCTCTGTCTCATCCTCAGACAGCCTTTCCTCCACGCATCGTATCCCATGCCTCAGCAATTCCTGCTGATTCTGATGAAGACGTTGTAAACTCTTTTTCCCTTCCGGATATAGCGCCCGCTTCCTGACCGTCCCATGCCCGGATATGACAGTGGCAAATCCATGCTCTCTTCCGCGGTCTGTAGACAATGCCGCAAAAATTGCGCCGCTCTCAAACGGCTCTTTTCCACATTCTACTAAAAAGGAATTTGCAAAAATATGAAATACGCCATTGGCGATCAGGTCATCACTTATCTCACTTTCCAGACAGACAAGACTGTCTCTCTCTTCTTCCGGATAATAGGAAATCACGCGGTCGCAGACGCTTTCTTTCGGAAGATAGCGATCCGTATAAACTGCCTGAACTAGCTTATGGTCAGGGAACGGGTAATACAGGTTCCATGCAGCGATGTTGGCATCTTTCTCCAACACCTCTATCAGTTCCCTGCGGTTCATTCTGCCCGCCATCCCGCGGCCCCGTATCCCCGCAAATGGCTGTCCCGACGCCGGATCCGGAACGCCGCACCAGTATTTCATCCCAAATCGGTTCTCACAGACAAACAAGAGTCTGCCCGTTTCTTTTAGAAATGGGCAGACTTTCTCAAGCAGCCTCTCCAACGCATATCTGGTATTCGCCGCCTTTTCCACTATGATATAATCAAATTTTTTATCAGGCAGCCATTGTCCTAACCCTCCGGCAAAAACGGTAAGATTATCCAAATCTTCATAACGCTTTGCAATGCACTCAGCACGTTCCTGCTTTTCTTCCAATACAGTAACGCTCTTTGCCGCTCTTGCCAGAAGGCCCGTAAGTCCTCCAAATCCGTCGCTCAGCTCCAGGATCTCACAGTTTTTCACAAAAGGGTACCAATTTAAAATGCCCTCCCGCATAGGGCTCATCTGATAAAAGAGATCCCATTCCGCATCCCGCAGCAAATCATCCGTCTGCCGGGACGATAGTATCTTTTCCGCTATTTTTCGTTCACTTTCGCTTAGTATCTGATGATTTTCTTCCAGTATTATTAATTCTGCCACCTGGCTACCTCCGACCATAATCCTGAATCATTTTAGACCGCTTCAGCCGGAGCTGTCTCCAGTCATCCATCAGGGAGACATGATTCAATACGCTGTCCTCATTCTTAATTACGGCATCCTTTCCCACCGCAAAAATGCTGTCTGTAAATGCATTGCTGATCTTTTCTGCTAATCCATCCGTCAAATTTAAGAAATCTGCAAAAAAGTCCATGCAGGCTTTTTGCATCTCCCTTACATAGGCAAGTTCCCTTTCCGACCTGTCCTGCTTCTGGAACACCGGTTTTCCTGCCCTGTCAAAGTGGCTAAGGGAAGCTTCCTCCGAACACATAAAAGTCTCTATCACTTTGTAATTCTGCAGAAAATACGTAGATCTGTCGCTGTATAGGGACGTCACCCCAACTTCTTTTTGATCCTCAGTGCTGTTCCATCCGGCATAGAGCCCTTTCAGCTGAAAAGGGACAATCCTCGCTAAGGATTTCTGGCTGGTACCTGACGATACAAAATCCATAAACGCATAAGTTGCGCCAATTTTCAATGGAATGCCCCCCATATATTTCAAATAGTTGCACTTTGCTTCCTCTGCACGTTTAAAGATTTCATTGATATGTTCCCAAACATATTTGTGAATGCTGTCACCATATTTCTCTAGATCATAGGGACGAATCTGGCTTTCCCGAAGGCCAAAGCGTTCTCTCATCAATTTTTTCGGTGTCATGCCCGGAGAAATATCAATCAGCATATTGATATATGCTTCGTTATTGATACAGGTCATGACCGCCGCTTTCCTTGAGGTATAAAAGTAAATGCCACCCGGCATCCCTTCTGCCTCCTCCGCCCTTTTCCTGCACAGCATATCATACATTTTCTGCATGAGAAAACCGTCTCTTGCCGCAAACAAAATATCATCAACGCCCTCTTTTTTCACTTCCCCATACAAAAACAATGCGAACTGGCTTAAAATTGCCCCGCAGAATCCATAGGCATAATCATAATCTGATGCAAGGTTTAAGCCGCCCATCTTGTTTGTGGCAGCAAAAGGGCTGTTTAATATTGCCGCAACAGAAAGCCCCAGCATCAGACGCTCCTCTAAAGTTTCTGCCGCCTCAATGCTCTGCCGATAGGCTGTCCTTTGCGCCATATGGAAGCCGCTTTCTACCAGGCAGTAATCCATCCCAGCCAGGGCGGCGCAGATGCCGTCATGGATAGGGTGATCGCCTATATGGAGAAAACTGCCCTCTTCTTTTCTTTCTTCCCGATAGAGCTCCAACAATCCCTGTAATTTCAGTTTCTTTTTGTCACAGGAAATATAGATGTCATCATAACCAGTAATTCCATTTTGTTCCAGAATTGGAATCAGCGTTTCCCTGGACAGATACATATCGGACACCAGGCTTACTTTTTTCCCATTTGCGACGCAGTGCCGGAAGACCTCCAACATCTCTCGGCGGGGAATCAGGGTTTCTCTTTCCAGAGCAAGTTCCATGTCCAGACATTGCCTTGCCGTCTCCTTTGATATTTTATATTTTCGCTGAAATCTCTCATATATTTCCTCTATCTGAGGATTCGTCAATCCCAGATCTGACTGCGCCCTCTTGCGCTTCTCTTTAAAATCAGATATTCTAATTCCCTTCTCCGCCAGTCTTTTTCCGGCAAGTTCAAACACATCCTCCGGAAACAGGACTTTTCGCATCAGAAGCGTGTCAAAAATATCAAAGCTAATGTTCTCATGAAGTTCTATTTCTTTTATGAGGGTTTCCTTATCGCAAAACTCCCGCCGCATTGCTTCCCTGCACACTTTCCCAAGATCCCTGCCAAATCCGTCATAAAGATCTGCCTGATAAGCAGTTCTTTGCGCGCTGCAATATTCCAAGAGCTTCTGAAAGGAATTTTGGTGTGCAATCATCTGGCGCATGACCACAAAGGCATCCACCTCTTTTTCCTCCGCCTCTTCAAGGTCACGGATGTAATTTTGATCCTGCCCTTTTATCGGCGCGTCCAAATCCATATAGTAGGCATGGAACTTTTTCTTCTCTTCCGCGGTCAATCTGCACTTGTTTGGCGCAACGCCATAAAACACAATATTTTTTTTGTGTTTCCTATCCAATTCTTCTTTTAATGCGGCTTCCATGAATCTTCCTAAACCCTTTCCTAAACAACTATTTTACATACCGTCTCTGCTCTGTGAGCCTGGCTATGTAACCTTTGCTATCCCGTTATTTATATGCCTCAAAATACAGCGGCAAATATCCCATGTACCCTTCCTTAAGTCCATAGTATGCTTTTCCATAGGCTTCTTTAAAACCGCATTTTTTTATCGTCTCCAAAACATCCCATCCGAACACCTGATATACCGGCCTGCCCATCTCCGGAAGAACAGGATTTCCGTAAAACCATTCTCCTGCACGGAACACAAGCCCCTGTTCCGTCATCTCTGCACGGCGGGCTGTTTCCACACTGTTTCCGTCAAAGGGTGCAGTAAAAATCATCTTTCCTCCCGGCCGCAATACACGGCACGCCTCCCGGAATGCCTGCTCATAATCATAAGTAAGGACAAAGGTTTCATTTACGGCAATCAGATCAAAGGTTTCATCTCCATAGCTCAAATTACAGATATTCTCACAGCGGATACCGTTTGTCTCCCTCTCTCCCCTGTAAAATTCTCCCGGATACTCAAAACCGCAGGCCGTTGGAATTTCACGGCTGACTTTCCGGAACAAATTGCTGCACTGTTCATACAGCAGCACTTTTTGTCCCGCTTTGTAAGAATCGAAAATTTTACGGATGAAAAACCGTTCGCGGCTGCTGCACCCGCAGTTCGGACATACCAAACGTTCTCTCCAATTCGGTTTCTTTCTCCCATTCTCTTCCTCTGCATACTGATAATCCACAATCAGAGGCTGGGGGGAGTTACACACCGCACACGTTCCATAATAATAAAACATTTCTTTGCCTGTGTACGCGTGCATCTCCGCCAGGCAGCGTTCAAACTTCCAATACTCCAGCCACCCTTCAAAAACCTCTTTAAAATCACCGGGATTACAGATAACGCGCTCTGTGAGTTCCATTTCCTCATCCCGAAAAAAACAGTGCCTTATCATCTCTGCCGCTTCTTCTAACGGCACTCCTTTCACATAAGTGATATCTCTGCGCATTAAAGGCGCTCTCTCTGTGTCCATCACGCTTTCCCTTTCTTATACATCCATATCTGCCAGCAATACTTTTTCGGCAGCATCCGAAGTAAAATATTTCTGTATCAGAAGTTCACCGGCATCAGACATCTTCCTTAAACGCCCATAATCTTCATATAAGGATTCCACCAACACTGCCATTTTCTCCGCATCATCCTCCATAAGGAACGAACCCACGGAGGAATCAAGCCCTTCTCCGCCAATGGAAGTGGTCACTACCGGTATCTGGTAATATGCAGCCTCCACAATTTTTCCTTTCACCCCTGCCCCATAGCGAAGAGGCACCACAACCAGGCGGCATCTGCGATACAGTTCTCCCAGTTCTTCATCTGACACGAATCCCTCCAGAATGATGTGCTCGCTCGCCAATTCCTGTACTTCCGGCGGAGCGCTGCTGCCTACAATACGCCAGACAACATCAGGATATTTCTCCAATATTTTCGGGAACACTTCTTTCGCAAACCATATCACGGCATCCACATTCGGCATATGCTTAAAGCCGCCTACGAACAAGATATCCTTCCTCTTTGCAAAATCTTTTTCTATGCGCTCCGGGGTATCCTCATAAATATACAGCGGAATATTCCGTACCGGCTTGTCCGGAAACGCTTTTTGCATCAGCTCCTGCTCATAGCTGCCTACAACGTGTCCTACATCCGTTTTTTCAAAGAGCTCCATTTCAATCTTTTTCCAGTGTTCCGATTCTTTTAAGGATTCCTCATTTCCGCTCACCAGATAATCTCTGTACATTCTCACATGATGCAAATCATGCGCAAAATAGAAAATTTTTCCCCTGCCATATTCTTTCACCAAATCAATATATTTGATGGAAATATGCGGCCTTTGCAGATAAACGTAATCAAAATACCGGAGATTTTCTTTCAGCCACTCTTTCCAATGCATACAGTAGTAATCGCCATAGAGCACTTCTATGCCAAGCTGATTCAATATCGCAGTATAAGGTTCCGTCTTAGCAAAATTATCACCAATAAAGGTCACTTTCATTCCCAGTTTCAAAAATGCCTTCATATACATATAAGTGCATCTGCCGCCGGCGTCCTTATCAAAATTCGGGACGTAATGGTCTACCACAAGGATTTGCTTTTTCGTTTGTCCGCGGTCCTTTGCAAGGTACACATTGGTCCCGTTTTCAAAATGCTCCTCCTCCAATACCGCTTTCCACTTCTCAAAAAATTTCTTCTGATTTACGATCTGATAATTTTTCAATCCGGAGGAAGTGTCCGTTCCATTCGATACGCCCTCAAAATGTACCACAACAGAGGCAGGCTGCAAATACACTTTATAGCCATGCTTTCTTACTTCAAACGCTAAATCCGTATCTTCATAATACGCCGGGGCAAAAGCTGTATCAAACCCCCCGATTTCTTTCCAAAGAGAGGTACGTATCATAATGGCTGCGCCGGAAATATAGTCCGCCTCCTTGACATAGCAAAATTCCGGATCGGTAGGATTCTTCATATGTCCATAGTTCCATGCGCTTCCGTCTTTCCACAGAATGCCTCCCGCCTCCTGCAGGCAGCCATGCGGATAGACAAGCTTTGCGCCTGTCATTCCCGCCTCAGGGCGTTGCTCCATTAAATCCACCATAGGTTTCAACCAATCCGGCTGCACCTGTGTGTCATTATTTAAAAACAGGAGATACTCCCCTTTCGCCTGTTCTGCCGCATGATTGCAGTTTAACAGAAACTTTACATTTTCTTTGTTGTGAAGAACTGTAATGCCCGAAACAACCTTTTCTATCTCCTTTACCTGATCGGTAGAACAGTCATCCGCAAGAATCACTTCATATGAAACATCCCCAGAATGTTCTAAGATGGATTTCAGACAGTTATAGGTATACCCAAATTGATTATACACTGGTATTACAATGGAAACCTGTGGATTCTCAAATGTCGGAAACAAAAGCTTTTCATAACTTTCGATGTTGGAAGAGATTTTTAGGTCCTCCAGAAGGACAGGCGTGTAGATCTCTGTGTTGTCATAAATCTCTCCTTTACAATATTTATAAAAATCATTCTTACTTTGCAGACATCTCCGCAATCGCTCCGCCTTTTTTCGTTTATCTTCTATTGGCGATATCAAATAATCATCCGTGTACACTGACAGGATATATTCCTGATACGCTTGGCGTATACTCTTGTTTTCTATTGTCTCCAGTTTTAAAGATTCTAGTTTTTCAAACAACGCTCCCGGACTCTGTATCCAAAATGTATCTATGTCATACAATTCCTGTACCAGAATATCTGCCTCCAACGTGTCTCCAATATACAAGTATGTGGAATCCTGATATCTTTCCCTTATTTCACGAACCAAACCAATATATTTATCCTTATGCACTTCCGAACTGCATAGCACAAAATCCAGTTCTTCTATACAGTATTCTTTCAAAAGCCGTCTCCATAATTCTCCCGGCATCCGATAATCTCCGATATCTTCCACCAATCCGACTTTCTTTCCGGTTGCAACCGCATACCTCATTGCCTCCAGGACTGCTGTTCTCGGCACAAAATTATTTTTTATCTGCTGATAAACGATTTCCCAGATATCTTTAAGCACATCCCGGGACATACCTTCATTGTCCACAAGCTGTTCCAATACAGTCGCAAAAGTTGCTCCCGGATTTTTACTTTTAAACTGCCATACTTTATTGGCAAAATAATAGATATTAATTCCCTTGCTCAACAGCTGAGTTTCCATCTCCTGATAAACTTCAAATGCTTTCATCTTCCGAGAAACAAACAATGTATCATCTACGTCAAATGCAATGATATCGTGTTGATCGATAGCCGCAAACAAATCCTCCGTTTTCAGTCTCGGATACTCTAATTTCTTTCGGAGTATTCTCGCATGAAGTTCCATCATATCTTTGCCATAAAGATTATATACCTTTATATGATGCGTTTTGCACTTTTCCCAAATTCTATAAAAAACAGCTTCTGCTGATGGCGTCCTCGCTGCAATAATCAAATATTCAATGCCAAGCTGTATCATCTCATCTAAAAATGCCACATAATAACCGGCAATGTATTTCCCCGCCATTCTATCGTCTACAAGGCATACAATATCATAATCCGTAAATCTGTGAATGATCTCTCTTGCATTTATTCCTGTTCCATACAAAGCAATGCGAGTTCCTTTCAGATGACAAAAATTATCTTCAAATCTGCTAATCCAATAATCCTTTTCCTGCATTTGATATCCTCCGAACATTTATAGTATTACTATTCACAAATTATAGAGGATAATTCCATAACCGTCAAGGCAAGAGACTGCCAATTCACCCTACAAGAGACTGTCAATTCGCCCTACAAGAGACTGTCAATTCGCCCTACAAGAGACTGTCAATTCGCCCTACAAGAGACTGTCAATTCGCCCTACAA
>CANQUZ010000048.1 GCA_947627165.1 uncultured Roseburia sp. | reverse complement strand
GATTTAGCAGGGTCTTACTTACTATTTTAAAGTGAGGGCCTATGTGACCATGCCCCATAAGCCAGAGAGCCATCCTCCAAGGTCACATAGGCCCTCACTTTATAATAGTAAGTAAGACCCTGCTTAATCCCTTTCTGCTGAAAGGAGGTTGCAGAAGATTTCGACAGTACCGTATAGCTTCCGTTTTCCTTCGTGCTATATGCTAACTCGTACCCGGATGCTTTCTCCACTTTTTTCCAGGACACGCGTATGGAGTTATTCTCCTTTAAAGAGATTGTGCCCATCGTTGCCTTTGCCAGTACAGGAATCCCGATTACTTCACTGTAATCGCCGGTTCCTGCGATTCCTGCTGTAATGCTATTATTCGCCGCAACCTTATAATAATATACATTCCCCGCCTTAACATTCTGATCGGTATAGGTCAGTTTATTGGCAGAAACCGTTGCGATTTTCTTAAATCCCTTTCCTGCGGACGTGCTGCGGTAGATGCTGTACTGGCTCGCGTTCGACACTTTTTTCCACTTAAAGGCAACCCCTGTTTCCGCGCTATCTGCCACGCCCGCTAACGTTACCTTTTTCAGCGTCCAAGCCTTTTTTACCCCGGAGTAGGAAGAATACTCGTTTTTCTTACTATTTTTCTTAAAAGCCCGAATTTTATAATAATAGGTTTTTCCTGCCGAAAGCTCTGCGTCTTCATAAGAGACGGCATTTGCCCCATTTACCGTCGCAATCTTTTTATATCCGCTGTTTTTGGATGTGCTGCGGTAAATCTGATAGCCGTTAGAGCCAGACACTTTCTTCCAGGTAAGCAGCATGGATGTGCTGCTGGTCGCCTCCATCTCAGTAATTTGGGGCGCGGCTAAAGCTTTTCCCGAAACAGCGGAAGAATCTCCGCTATACCCTTTCTTATTGCCTATTTTATTAATGGTTTCCACTTTATAATAATAGGTCTTTCCTGCGGACCGTTTCTTATCCTGGTACGTTGTCTTTCCTGCGCCCTGGATGGTTTTGATCGTTTTGTAAGTTCCCTTGGCGGAATCACTCCGTTTCACCCGGTACCCCCAGGCTCCGGATACCTTTTTCCAGCTGATTTCCAATGTGGAACTGTTCAGGGAAACTACATAGCTGATGGAAGTCTTTGACACCGTATTGCCCTCTACCGCAGCAGAATCGCCGCTGTAGCCCGCAATGCCGTCTGCTTTTGAGACCGCCTCTACTTTGTAGTAATATGCCGTTCCCTTTTTGACATTGTTATCCACATAGCTGGTTGTATTTTTAGAGCTGATATTCTTAATCACTTTATAAGTTCCGTTTTTACTGCTGCTTCTTTTCACCCGATAGCCGGTTGCCCCGGATACTTTTTTCCAGCTGATTTTTAAGGAAGTCTCGCTTTTTGCCTCCACGGAAGTAATCTTCGTTTTGGCTACCGTTTTCCCGCTTACCACAGCAGAATCGCCGCTATAGCTGTCTCCCCCGTTCCCATGGCAGAATGCCTGGATTTTGTAATAATAAACGGTCGCTTTTTTCACCTTAGAATCCTGATAGGTGACGGTGGCTCCTTTATTCACCACGGCAATTTTTTTATAACCGCTGCCCTTTTTGGTACTGCGGCTGATTTCATAGCCGTCTGCCCCCTTTACTTTTTTCCAGGTAAGGCTTAAGGTTGTCTCATTTTTCGACACGATAGAAGTAATCTTTGTCTTAGCAAGGGATTTCCCTTCCACCGCGTCGGAGAGGATTCCCACGCCCTGCTGCCCTTTTGCCATATGAAATGCCTGGACTTTATAGCTGTAATTTTGATTGTCCGCGCTTACCTTATCGATGTAACTGAGGGCGTCTGCCGAATCTGTTTTTCCAATCTGCTCGTATGCTCCCGTTTTCTCATTCTGGCGGAAAATGAGGTATCCTTCCGCACCTTTCACGCTCCCCCATGCGATTTCAATCTGTTTGCTGCTCTTGGAGCATACGGAGGAAATCTGAGGCGCCGCCAATGCTGTCCCGGAGACTGCATCCGATTTTTCCCCGGCAGCTCCTCCTCCGCCTACCGCGCACACCTGGTAGTAATACTTCTTTCCCGTCTCAACGCCGCCGTCCGTGTAGGTGGTTCCGTCCGACACCTTGGCAATCCTCTGGTAGCCCTTAGAAGCGCTCGTACTGCGCCACACTTCGTAGCTTGCGCTTCCGGTCACGGCTGCCCAGTGAATCCTTAATTTTCCATTATTTAAAGACTTGACATACTGGATTTCCGGCTTCGGCGCGCCCTTTGACAATCCATAGTAATCCGCAATGGCTGCCGCATCCGCTAAGCCCAGATTTTTTAATTTTTCATCTGAATTTAAGAAATTATAATAATCCGATGTACCGCTTAAAAACGCGTGTTCAATCAAGACGGCAGGTATCCCTGCCTTTTTGCAGTTCCGGATTACCCCCAGATAATCCGCCGCGGAACCGTCCGGGTATTTGTCATAGGACGCATTCCAGATTTTGATGCCGCTGCCGCCCCAGGCGCTCAATCCCAACGCCGCCAGTTTGTGGTAAATCGTGGTCGCTACGCTTTCGCCAACCGCGCCAATCTGCGCCTGATAGTTGCTGTTCGGATAATAAACCGCCACTCCGTTGACGGAGCTGCTCTCCGCAGAATTTAAGTGAAAGCTGACATAGAGGTTCGCCCCTACGCTTTTGGCGTACTCTACCCGTTTTTCATTGCAGGTGCCGGACGTCACACTGCTGCCGCCGTTTGGACAGCTGCCGCCAGTTCTTGTCATATAAACAGAAATACCGTTGTATGTACTCAATTCTTCCTTACAGTACTGGGCAATTTTTAACACCAGATCCTCTTCCCCTGCGCCGTTTTGCTGGGCTCCGGCATGGGTATCGTCATGTCCCGGATCCAGCACTACCACAACGGACCCGGAAGCATATTTTAAGCTGCTTTTATGCAAGATCGACTCCGGCATAAGTCCGCCATCCGCCGCGTATTCCGCTGTATTTTCAGATAAAATGTTTCCGTTTTCATCCATCGTGATGACATCGGCTTCTACGGAAGCAAGCGCTTTTTCATCATAGAGCACCTGATCCGGGGCGATAGCGACCTCGGTATTCACGCCGAATTTGACGTTCATCTCCTGTTCCGGAATTTCTATGGTTGCCGTCTCTCCCGAAAAGCGGCAGGAAACCCGCAGAATCTGATAAACTCCCGCCATCTGCGCGTCCTCAAATTTCATGGAAAATAACGCCATATCCTGCGCCACTGCTTCGGCAGCCACGGTATATTCTTTCCCTGTGGTAAGATTCTGATACGTTAATGTCCATTCCGAAGGTTCCGTTTCTCCGCTTCCTACACTGACCACCACCCGCTGTGTCCCCGGTGTCTGCAAGTCAGCGCTTTCCACCATGATAAAGTTCAGCGAAGCTTCCTGACTTTCCGATTCTTCTGTGCTTTCCGCCTCTTCCTGCTGTGCGTCCTCCGTCTCGGACCCCTCAGTTTCTTCCAAAAGTTCCGTCTCCGGTGCTTCCACAGCTTCCGTTTCCAACACTTCCGTGCTTTCCGGCTCTTCCTGCCGTGCGTCCTCCGTCTCAGACACCTCGGTGCGCTCCGTCTCAGTTTCTTCCAGGAGTTCCGTCTCCTCTGCTTCCGGTTCTAACGCTTCCGTGCTTTCCGGTTTCCCGCTCTCCCCCTCGGTCTCTTCCAAAAGTTCCGTCTCCGATGATTCCGGTTCTAACGCTTCCGTGCTTTCTGTCGCTTCCGTTCCCGGCGTTTCCGTGCTTTCCGGTTTCCCGCTCTCCGCCGCGTTTGTCTCCGGGAGTTCCGTCCCCAGTGCTTCCACAGCTTCCGTTCCCAGTTCCTCTATCTCAGCCCCCGGCGTTTCCTCCGCTTCTGCCTCTTTTTCCTCGGAAACCGCCTCTTCCAAAGCTTCCGTCTCCAAAATTCCGATTTCAGACGGTATCGGCAATTCCGCCGCTGCCGCCATATCTGCAGGCAGTGATGAAAACGTCACACAAAGAGCCATCACCATTGTCAAAATCCGCTTTTTCATGTTCTTTTGTCCCTCTCTCTTTTATCGCGCTGTTTCCGTGTTGCTTAATGGTACTTTTTCAGGCCATTTACTATATAGTGTACCATATACCAGGAGGATCGGAACCACCCAATCCCCATCAATCGGTACACGTTCCAATGCATCCAGGCAGATTTGATTTTATTGCGGGATTTACCGCCTTCACTCATACGTGATTTTAACATTGGTTCATCGATTCCGCAAACCTTTCCATACTTTCCCAGTACTCTGAGCCATAAGATATAGTCCTCATGCAGTTCTGCATGATCCATGTAAAATTCCCTTGCCACTTCAGTTTTCATCAGCACGGAAGAGCAAGGGATGTGATTGGTCTTAAGCAGCATCTCATAAGTAATCGTTTCCGGCACATGGATGATTTTTCCCGTGCTTTTGCCGGAAGGCTCCATCAGCTCCCGCCCCGTGCAGCACAAAACCATCTGTTTTTGTTCTAACAGCCTGCACTGAACCGCAAGCTTGTCCTCTGTCCACCAGTCGTCTGCATCCAGAAACGCAACATAGGTTCCCCTTGCCAGGCGGATGCCGATATTTCTGGACTCTGCCACACCGCTGTTTTTTTTGTTCTGTATCAGGCGGATGCGGGAATCGCACTCATACTCTTTCAAAATCCGGGCAGTGCCATCTGTGGAGCAATCGTCAATGATGAATAGTTCCCAGGAAACCGCCTGCTGCTTTTTTACAGACTCCACCGCCTGTCTGATATAGTTTTCTCCGTTATACACCGGCATCACCACAGACACCTGAATTTCCTCCGCCATGCCCGTTACCCCTTTTTAATCGCTGTCACCTGAGTCTCATCTACGCCTTCCGTATTTTCTTTCTGGAACATCACTTTGACGGTCATCAGCATCAATTTCAAATCCAGCCAGGCGGAATAGTTTTCGATATAGGTGAGGTCTAATTTCAATTTATCATACGGGGTGGTGTTATATTTGCCGTAGACTTGGGCATAACCGGTCAGCCCTGCCTTTACCTTAAGGCGGAACCGAAACTCCGGCACCACTTCCTCATATTTTTCTGCAATCGCCTGACGCTCCGGCCTTGGTCCCACGAAGGACATCTCCCCCTTTAAGATATTAAAAATCTGGGGAAGCTCGTCTAAATGCGTCCGCCGGATTAATTTTCCCACCGGGGTGATCCGGTCGTCGCCCTTTTTGGCTAACTGCGCTCCCTGCTCCTCAGAATCGACTTTCGTGCTGCGGAACTTGATGATCTGAAAAGGCTCCCTGTCTCTTGTCAAACGCTCCTGCGTATAAAATACCGGCCCCCTGTCATATAATTTGATTGCAAGGGCAATCACAATCAAAACCGGCGAAGAAATCAAAATCGCCGCCAGGGAGAAGAGGATATCCATGGCACGCTTGATAAATCTCTGCTCAATGGTCAGCCCCTGGTTTCTGCAAAGCATCAGAGGCGTATCAAACAAATGGATTTTCTCTGTCCCCGTCACGATAATGTCCGAAATTTTGGGCGTGACATAGGTGCGCTTGTTCTGGTCATAGCAGAATTTCAGGATTTTATTGCGGATTCCAGTGGGCAAATCGCAGAGTACCACCGCCTCATATTCCAAAATTCTGGTATACAGCGCCTCATATCCCATAAAAGCGCTGGCGGCGGCGCAGACATCATACTTGTCCCTTCTGGAATTGATTTTGGAAATCAGCTCATCCGGCGAATGCTCCCCATAAATGACAATCATTTTTCTCGGTGGATACAGCCGCACATAAAAATAACGCACCGCAAAAACAAACGGCAGGATGACCGCAATCTCGCCTGCAGTCAAAACCAGTATCGGCGTTACATTGACATAATCATTGGCAATCATGCAAATCTGAAAATATTCAATGACGTTCGCAAACAGCAGCCCAAGCGTCTGGGAGAGCCAGATATCCGTAATCCTAAGGTATCCAATCCGGTATCCGCCAAACGTCCTGGTAAAAAAGAATAAGACGATTGCATAGATTCCGATGACTGCCCAGTTCCCCCTCCGCCAGAACTGATCTTCCGGCGGAAAGCTCGGAACATATAATTGATACCATACGATTGCAAACATCGCTGCCTCCATCAAAAGAAGCACAGCGTCCGCACACAAATTCAGCAGGTGCTTATATCTCTCTCTTCTTCTCATGCCTTACCTCTATTTTATCTTTTTCGATACCGTATTGGAATATCCCCCATATACGTTCTTTCCGTTCACCTTACGGTACGCCTTGATTTTGTAATAATAAACCGTTCCCCTCTTGAGTTTCCCGCCTTTATCCGTATAAGTATTTACGGAACCTTTGGCAATCGTCTTAATTTTCGAATAGTTCTTATTCTTTTCCGTACTTCTGTAGATCACATAGCCGCTGGCTCCCGATACCTTAGACCAGGTAAGCTTTACGCCCTTTTGAGAAAGCGCAGCCGCTTTCAGAGAGGTTTTCCCCAAAGCTGCTTTCCCTGATTTTACGGCCGAATAACTGCTTTCTGCAACGGTTCCACCCTCTAAGGCAACTTTTGCCTTGATTTTATAATAATAGGTTTTCCCTGTAACGACTTTCCTATCCACCCAGGAGGACGTCTTCCCGTCAGAAATCGTCTTTACCAGGGAATAATTGCCGTCCTTGGAGGTGCTCCTGTATATGGTGTAGGAAACTGCTCCCGGCATTACCTTCCAGGTTACTTTCAGCTTGTTATAAGCTGCAGATGCCACCTGGGAAACCGTCGGCTTCTTTGCCGAAATACGGTTGACGCATACCGCATATTCCTCTCCCACCGCATAAGTGTTGTCCGTAGCGGTACGCACTACGATATAGTAGGTTCCTTTTTCCAGCCGGATGGCTTTCGTTTCGGTGTAGGCGTCCCCCGCATAGGCGTAGAGGTGATCGGAGCTTCGGTAATTAAGGCGTTTTCCGGTTTCCTTTAGCAGATACACATACCAGCTTCTTCCCGTTCCGTTAATCTTCCTATGGGTTAAGCTGATATTCACATAAGTGGACTTATCCAATGTGAATTTATAATAATCCAAGTCCGAGAAATAATTGTGAAGCGTTCCTTTTTTCTCTTTTCCTACCTTCAGCGCATCTGCGGACGCCATATCCCCATTCGTCTCTGTCTCCCAATCCGACGCCGCTTTCGCCGTGGCAGTCAGCTGGTAGTCTCCTGTATAAAGCGCGGTTCCTGCAGAAAGGACTATATAATAAGTTCCTTTCTCAAGCCCCACTTTGCCGGAGTCATAAAGACTGTCCATCCCTATGCTGCCAGACTCGTAAAGGGCGTTTCCGTCTTTGTTGCAGATGGAAATCTGATAAGGGGATTCCATGGTTCCGGCATTTTTATAGCTAAGCTTGAATTGCAGGAAGCCGTTTTTCTTTAACGTAATTTTATAGTAGTCCTTATCACTTTCAAAGGCAATGCTTCCATAACATACCTTGCCGCTTTGTATGGCATTTGCGGCAGTAAAGGCGTTATTGCTTTCTTTCTCCCATGCGCTTTTATTTTTCCAGGTTGCGGTCATTTTATAATCTGCCGGATAGCAGCTCCCCAAAAATCCGTTTGCCACGGCACTCCCCAGGGTTGCCGCCGGCTCTACCGCAATGTAGTAGGAGGCCGCCGCAAGCCCGATGTTTGGCGACTTCCAACTGGTTTCTCCCCCTTTTACATATCCTGTATAAACGGCACCCGTCTGCCCTTTCCGGATGACCGTAATTTTATAAACATTTTCTGTCTCCCAGCCGGAAACCACCGTATGGGAAAAATCCAACGTCAGATATCCGTCCTTTTTGCCCGTGAGAAGGAAGTAATCCACATCTCCGGAATTGCGGAGATCCCCGCCGTAAGTAACCCCTGAGGCAATGGCGTTCGCCGCGCCCATCGTGTCGTTATTCTCCTTCTCCCGGGTGCCGGCGGCATGGGCGGTAACAGACAGGCCATAATTTCCCGTGTAGGCGTCCACCACGGAACCAAGCGCCCCCTCCACTTTCACCAGATACGTCCCGGCGGAAGCGCTGATATCAATGGAAGAGACATCGGTAGAAGCTCCATTGCTGTACATTTCATATAATGTTTTTTCCGATGCGTCACAGAAGGAGACTCGGTACAAATTCATTGTTTCCCTGTCCGCCACCCTGTCGTGAGTCAGATTCAGGTTGACGTCGCTCTCTTCACTGACAGTGATCTTAAAGTAATCCGCATCCCCCGCCCCATACAAGCTTCCGGTGATTTTCTTGCCCAGGGACAATTCATCTGCTGCTACCGCACTGTTATTTTCCTCCGTTTCGCAGTAGGCGTCCTGATAGCTTAATCTCAGACCGTAAGCGACTCTTCCGGCATAGGAGTTGACGGGCGTTACTTTGATTCGGTAGGTCCCCGCCGGCAAGCCCACCTGGGGAGATGTTACCTCCGCGTCATAAGCGCCGCTGGTCAGCGTATACAGGCCGGAGTTCAGGCGCGTATTGTCTGCATGGAATACAATAGAATAGGCTGGCACGTTGCTGGTAGGGCCGACAAGCTTTTCATGGGAAAAGGCGAACGATACCAGCCCCGCTTTTTCTAAGGTAAACTGATACCAGCCGGCTGTATTGACAGCCGTTATCGCCGTATAATCTTTCTCTAATTCCAACGCCGCAGCGTTCTCATAGGTGCTTCCCGGCGAAACGCCTATGCCAATGAATTTCGGCGCAAGTCCCTCTTCTTCCAGTTCTGATTCGGGAGCTTGCCCTTCCGTTGCTTCTGCTATTGGTTCTGTTGTTTCCGTTATCGGTTCTGTTTCTGTTGCTTCTGTTGTTTGTGTTATTTCTGTTATTGATTCTGTTTCTGTTGTTTCTATTATTTCTGATGTTTGTGCTGTTTCTGATATTGGTTCTGTTTCTGTTATTTCTGCTGCTTCTGTTGTTGGTTCTGTTCCTATTGTTTCTGTTGTTGGTATTGTTTCTCGTATTGGTTCTGTTTCCGTTGCTTCTGTTGTTTCTATTGCTTCCGTTGTTTCTGCTTCTTCCCCAAATCCCGTTCCTTCTGCGGGCTCCGGACGTTCCGCAGTCTCCGTATTTTCTGTAATTTCCGTATTTTCTGTAATTTCTGTATTTTCTATCGTTTCCGTAATTTCTGTGTTTTCCGTAGTTCCTATGGTTGCCGGGGATTCTATCTCTTCCTCCGCATTTGCCGCCTCTGGCTGCAGATTGCCAGCAGCGCTTTCCTCCCACCCGCCGGAGAGGTTGCCCGCGGCCGCAGCATAAACCGTTTCATTTGCAAAAATCGCAGTGATACACATGATAAATGCCAATAATCCTGTAACTACCCTTCTTCTCATAGCTCTCCTCTCCTTCTGCCCTTCAGCGGCTCTTGCATCAACAGGGATTTGCGCGTCAACGCTACACATTTCTATTCCGTATATTCTACCACACTTTCTGCATACTGGGTACTCCATTTTTCCCCTTTACAGCGGACAATCTTGCCTGCACTATTTTCAAAGACCGTCTCCTGTCCCTCAAGATAGGTGCTAATGCTCTGATAAAACGGGTCCTCAAACAGCACTAACATATACTGGATTCCCAAATCATTGAGGTTTTCCAGATTTTCCTTTGCATTAAAATCCCAGGAATAGCAGTCTGTCATCCTCTGTTTTGCCCGTTTCCGGTAAATGATGAAATCCACGCTGGCGCTGCGGTCCGCCATCAGCGGCACGCGCTGATCCTTTAATTCTTTTTTTGCATAATTATAGAGTTCCAGTTTTTCTTTGCTGTAACCTTCTATCACATTGACAATGCCGGTCCAGCTTTCACCGGGGCGGGCGTAAATGGCAGCCTGCTCATTTTCATAGATGACTCCGCACAAATCAAAATAAGCCTTATTGGTAAGGTAAAATTCATCTATTTTTGTGACCATGACTTTTTCAATGCCCTGCCTGTCTAACTGCGTCACAATATCCATCAATTCACGGCGGCCCGGCCAAAAATATTTCTTAGCCGTATCCCGATCCTGCGCCCGCATGGCGTCAAACCAGCAATAATGTGCCTGATCGGTAATCAACGCCGGGATTGTCTCGTCCTCTAACTGCTCCGCCGCATATGTGTAGACGTCCATCAGCTTTTCTGACAGTGTGCAGTCTTTGTAATCCAGCAGCACGCGGTCCATATTATAACGATATAGCGAAAATAAATTCTTTGTGGCATATTCCCCATTATAATTTGCATCGTGATGCCACATATGATAGTCATAGTTGGTCAACGTAAGAAGTGCGATTCCTGCAATCATCGCCCCGTAAGAAAAATAGCTGACCAGCTGCTTTTTTTCCGCCAGGATGTCCAGCGCCATTGCAGCAAAGAGCCATCCGAACAGCCACAGGTTATAATAAATCTTATAATAGTAGTAAAAGCTCATGAATTTCTGATAGGTAAGAATATACATGGCAATCGTGCAGGTAATCATGCACCATCCCATGACGCTTATCGTCTTTGAATATTCCCCCTTGATGAGCGTATAAAAACACACAATCAGAAGGAACGGCACAAAGAAAATCAGATCTCCGTACATAGAGTTATAGCTCCAGCCTACCCCTCGCATATAGGAGAAAATCCGCTCCCAGGAACCCCAGAAATGGAAAAACAGCGCCGCCGCTGCCACCGTAAACGCCAGCAGAATCAAAAAAATCACCGCCATCTTTTTTGCCGTCCGCTTGTTCCGCTCCTTAAACAGGATAAACAGCAACGCAGCCACCAGGGCGAGATAATTCAGCGGGACAAACAGCCGGTTACAGCAGCTATTGGCATAGGCCGCAAAAAATAACAGCACATAGGTATATTTCCGCAGTTTGGGGTAACGCTCCACCAAAAGCAGCGCATAAATAATCAGCATCAATATCATGACCCCGATTCCCCAATAGATGAATCCTCCCGTCATATAACTGTAGGCGGGGTATCCAAAGAAGTAGCCTGCCGCAAAGACCGGGGCGAATATCCGCACAACTTTTTTCTCGCTCACCGTCAGAATCAGCACAAAAAACATACAGATTTCCAGGACGTGCATAAAAATATCCGCGGCGATGAACGCTTTGTAATATTTTCCAACGGTTAACAGCGGCGCAAGAAATTCGATAAAAGTAGCATCGATATAGGCGGAAAAATAAATCCCCTCCAACGTGCCATGCTTCACAATCTGCATCGCCATATTAAAATGGTTTGCCGGATCGGAATTGATATAGGCAAGCCGCAGCTTCGGGGTGAACATATGCATGGAGATGGCCAGCACAAATCCCATCAGAAGCGCCACAGAAATCAGGTCTGACACACGGAAAAACAGTTTTTGAATCTTTTTCTCCCGGATGACCTTCCCCCACAGGAACAAGTCTGCAATCCCCAGAGAAATACAGGTGGTTTTAATATGCACCCCTATCCCTAATTTGTCATAGATAAATGCGGCAAGGGACAGATAGCAAAATACCAGCATCACTGCCATCACAAAGGCTTTCACACCGTTTATCTTTCCCTCCATCTTTGGAAATAACACTGTGCCGAACACGCATAGCGCAAATAATGCGGCAAATAGAACCGATGTCATCATACGTACTCCTTTTCCTTCTTAACGTTTTTTACCCTCTATTTCCATCGCAAACCTTTCCAATGTTTAATGGAAAAATTTCTTTTTTATCTTCCTGGCAACTGCAAATTCCCTCTCCATCCACAAAAGAAAATAAATGCCGACCGCCAACATCACCATCCACCGTATCAGCCATTGTTCCATCAATGCCAGTGCCGCCAGAGAAACCGCAAAAGCAATCAGAATATAACAGAGGAACCGTTTCGTATCAAACAGGCTTTCCCCCCGGATGCGCCATGCAAGGATATAGTGGAAGATAAAATACAGCAGATAGGCCGCCATGGTGGTATACGCCGCCGCCAGATATCCAAACCTGCGGATGAATATCAGATTCAACGCCATATTGACGAGGGCTGCAAGCCCCGTCCCCAGAGCGATATATTTTGTTTTTTCGTGGTAATACTCCACATAGGAGGGGAAC
>CANQUZ010000047.1 GCA_947627165.1 uncultured Roseburia sp. | reverse complement strand
GCTTTTGCTGTATTTTCTACAGTATGCCTTATGTTGCTGGTGCTAACTTAATGACATTGATGGCTGAACTGTTACTACTCCATTATATAAAGCCTCATTCCATTGTTCCATGCAGCGGGTTTTCATAATTCCCGGAATTTGCGAATAAGATATGGTAAGCAAATCTTCGGGAATTTTTTATGAAAAAAAAGGTAGAACTGTTTATGGCGGTCTGTTTTGTCGCCGCCGCTTTCCTTTTGGCGAACCAGGGAGCCGTCCTTGTCCAAAGCGGCCGCGTGAAAGAGGAGAAAGCCTGTATTGTTATTGACGCCGGGCACGGCGGCAACGATCCGGGCAAAGTCGGCGTCAATAACGCCTTAGAGAAAGATATCAACCTTTCTCTTGCCCTGAAACTAAAAAAAGCGATGGAACAGGAACCTCTTGAAATCATCCTGACAAGGGATTCCGATATGGGGTTATATTCCGAAGCGAGCAACAATAAAAAAGCGGAGGATATGCAGAAACGCTGCCAGATTATCACCGAGGCAAACCCGCTGTTCACCATCAGCCTCCACCAAAACAGCTACCCCTCCCCGGAAGTAAAGGGCGCCCAGGTCTTTTATTATGGACAGTCTGCCGGCGGAAAAGAATTAGCAGATATTTTACAGAAAAGCCTTGTTGCCAATGTTGATCCGGATAACAAGCGCACGGCAAAGGCCAACGATAGTTACTATCTCCTCAAAAAAACACCCACACCTACCGTCATAGTAGAATGTGGGTTTTTAAGCAATCCGGAAGAAGCAGAACTGCTGCTGTCTTCTGACTATCAAGATAAACTCGTTCATGCCATCTATCTTGGTATTATGGAATATTTGGAAAAATAATGATCATCCCAGTGTTTCTTTTATATTTTTGATAAAACTTTCTGCAATGCGATACAGTCTGGAAGTCTGTACTTGATAGTCCTCACTTTCTTTGTCAGTGGGGACTTGGGAGTCGGCTTCCACCCCATAAGCGCCCATGGAAAAGCGGTTTAAGTCCAAATCAGCGGAATGAACGCAATGAAGGTCAGAAACAGGGGTTCCCTCCGTGGACAAAAACTCTGCCAAAGCGGAAAGCCCGTTTTCAAGCATCTCTTTTGTCTCCTGGCTGTCCGTTGCGACAAGTCCGCTAATCCCCTTTTCTTTTGCCTGGAAGGCAGCCGCAACCTTGCCGTGCAGCTCGCTTTCTATCATAATGTCCACCGTCCCTTTCCTATCTGCGCCGCGGACGATTTTTACGGAAACATTCAGCATCTCGTCTTTGACCATTACCGGAACGCAATACTGCTCTTCCTTTGCCAAGATACGGCTGATGGACAGCTGCGCAGACAACAGGCGCATTTCCCTCACGTCAAGGCTTCTCACTTCTTCACTGTTTCTCATGGTTTCCATGACATTCTCAGCCAGTTCCCCCAGCTTTTCCTGCGCGGCTGCCAGTTCCTCAGGATCTGAAACTGCCTCCCCAAACTCTTCCAGCAGCTTCGCTTTCATTGCCTCAATATCCCCGGCGTCTGCACCGTTTCCGGCTTCTTTCCCCGCGCTGCCAAAAATCTTGCGGAACATCTGGTTGCGGTCTTTCATCATCGCCTCCATTGCCAGCACGTTTGCCATGGTGTTGGGTATATCGTATCTCTCCAATACATGATAGATATCTTTCGTCACGCCCGCCGCCTGTTCTAACTGGGCCAGGCGTTCTTTTGCATAGGCCATCTCCAACTGGCTCTCATCGGTCTTAGTCTGCTCTAATGCCTCTTTTAGCTGTTCGGGAGTCATCATTTCCCAATCCGGCCGCTGCTGCATCATAACCCGCATTTTTTCCGGAGTC
Organism: uncultured Roseburia sp.; assembly: GCA_947627165.1. Taxonomy (GTDB): domain Bacteria; phylum Bacillota; class Clostridia; order Lachnospirales; family Lachnospiraceae; genus Roseburia. The sequence continues at coordinate 10,290 of CANQUZ010000047.1, read as the reverse complement.
ATGGTGTCTAACACATCCTTTAGGCAGTTGTTCTGATAGCCAATCTCTATCTGTTCCGTAATCGAACGGTTTTTCGTATTTCCGCGCTCTACGCCTGAAAATTCATCATCGACGGCATATTCCATTTTACCGCCGCGCTTTTCGGAACGCACTGCCGTCAGAAGGTTTTTCATGGTAAGTTCCGCCCCCTGGTTTAACAGGGCTCCGATTGCCGCCCCATCCGTGTTTTCCACTTGTTTGATTAGGCGGTAGATGCCAATATAAGAACTGCGCTCTTCTTCGCTGATGGCATGGTTTTGCTCCAATTTCCATAAATACTCACTGTATTTTTCTGTCTCCTCTTTACCGACGCCTCCGGCCTTTAGCTCTTCCGCCACATGGTTCAGCTCTTCCAACGGCATACCAAGAGGATTGATTCCCCGCTTAATCATCTCCATAACAACCGGCGGCGTCATGTTCTTAAACATCCGCTGCACTTCCTCATCCGCAGCTTTCATTTCCGCAACAGACTCCGGGTGAATCTCCAAACTGTTGTAGCCTAAAATACGAACGGCGCGGCGGTTTTCCTCAGAGGTTTCCATTTGCAGATCCGCTAAAATGTCATCCACATTGCGGAACGCCTTTTGGATAGAATCGCCTAAGTCCGCCCTCGGAGCCGTCATCAAAGTCTCATAACGCTCATTGGCCTTTTCAAAGGTATCTTTCAAGGCTGTCCCGGCTTCATGGATGCCCGATATGGTGGACACATCCGCATCTTTGGCTCCCAGGACGTATGCCGGAACATATTTTATCTCTGTCACCCTGGTGGTAATCTCCCGGAACAGAGAGACATTTTCATCCGACGTTTCTATCTGCTCCGCCGCCAACAGACGCTGATGGTAAGAGTTTTCCATTGCTTTAAGCTGTTCCACCAAATCCGCCAGCGGCTGGGTGTCAATGGAAATCCCCTGTTTCAGCAGGGAATAATTTGCCTGCGCTGTCATAATGAGGCGCACCTCTTCTAACTGCCGCCATGCAGTCAGCAACTGCAGCCCGCTTCTGGTATATTCCTGCCCGGTCTCCTCTTCGGGAATCGCCGCTCCCTCCCCGGAAGCAATCTGCTCCACATCTCCGGAAGCCTCATTTGCCTTCCTTAGCGCCTCCGCCTGCTCTAAACTGCGAACGGTCAGTTCCATGCCCTGTCCTACTACATAGGATACGTCCTCCCTGGTAGCCGACTGTATAACCTCAAGGGTATGCTGCGCCTGTTCCTCCAATGTATATCCGTCCAAAATCATCGCATCCATCGGTCCTGCGCCCTCTGCAACGGCTGCCGCCACGCGCTCCGCTAACTTTTCCGCAGGGATTGGCAGCTCCATCGTCTTTAATGCCTGTGCGTAAGAAAGGTTTTTAGGCGTGAGGGAAATCTGGTTTTCCAGCATCCACTGGCTCGTGTGCAGGGTGTCCCCATTCACTTCCAGTCCGGCTGTCCGAATCACCATTTCAATCTGTGAGGAAAAAGAGGACACATCCATGCCCGGCGCAGGCTGATATCCGCCAATCCCACTATGCTCTGCCACATAAAGGTTTTCTAACGTGGGGCTTAACTGATTGTCTAGCAGATATTTGACTGCTCCCTCGGAAGGGGTGGAAAGTGTGTCCGCCATTTCAAATACCTTCGCCACATCCCGCATCGTCTCCCCGCTAAGCGGCAGATCCGCCTGTCGGAATGCCTCTATCAGCTGCCTTGCCAACTCTGGGTTGCCTGCAATCGCCTCCAACTGTTCCTCCGATAAATCATCTCCAAAGCAGGAGACATCCGCCCCTGACTTTGCCAGCTCCACTTTGATTTTATCTATCACAGTGACAATCGTATTTGCCGCAGAGGAATCTAAGGAAAATCCTTCTTCCTGCATCCGGGCATAATCCTCCTCCGAGGTGGTGTGGGCAAGCACCGCCATCTGATTCTTTCGCTCCGAAGCGTCCAAGGCGGCTCCTTCTTCCATTTCCTCCAAAAGAGTCTTTTTCTCTTCCTTTGCCGGGTTTAAGTAAGTCGCATCCTTCATATTGATGGATTTTGCCCCCAGGGAATCTGCCTCCGCCGTCTTTATGGCATTTGCAAACAGAGCGGGCTCCTCTGCCTTCGCCGTCTGCTGCACCCGTTCCAAAATCCCTTTGCCGGCGGCCTGATTTTGTTGTTCTGCTACTCTCATACGGAAAATCTCCTGTTCTTATTGTCAAAGCGTCCTTTCACCTTGTTCCCAGCCATAGAAAACGCGCTTTGCGGTTTTTCTGCCGCCGGGAATAAGAATGGCACAATTCCTTCGCTCCATCGAAATCTTTGTGCCATCCATAGCTGATGTATATATCGGTTACATCCGCTCAATTATTAAGTTTTCCGCGCCTTTCCGCCCTTATTTAAAACCGGAACACCGCTACGCCGTATGCAGGAAGCGGATAATCTATCGAATAGTTTAAATTGTTACATTCCTCTGCCTTCGCTTTGTATACCGACGGACGCTTCGCCCCGCTGCCGCCATACTCAGCCGCATCGCTGTCTAAAATCAACTTGTAGGATTTTTTTGCCGGAACGCCTACGCGGTAATTCGGCCGCTCCACCGGAGTAAAGTTAAACACAAACAGCAGATTATTCTTGCCGTCCTTGCTCTTGCGGATAAAGCTGTAAATACTGCGGTCCCCATCGTTTGCATCCACCCACTGGAAGCCGTCCCAACTGCTGTCCAGCTCATACATTGCAGGATTCTTGTGGTAGATGTGAAGCAAATCTTTTACCCATTTTTGTATCTGGGCGTGTTTGGGGTTCTCCAGTAAGTACCAGTCTAATTCCCTCTCTTCGCTCCATTCCTGAACCTGGGCAAACTCCTGGCCCATGAAAAGAAGTTTTTTGCCGGGATGCCCCATCATAAACGCATATCCCACCATCAGATTTTTAAATTTATCTCCCTCTAAGCCGGGCATTTTATTCAACATGGAACATTTCAAATGCACTACCTCGTCATGGGAGAGCACCAGAATATATTTCTCGCTCTCGTTGTAACTCATGGCAAAGGTCATCTTATGATGGTTGTTCTTTCTGAAATAGGGGTCTAATTTCATGTAATCCAAAAAGTCATGCATCCAGCCCATATTCCATTTATAGCTGAAGTTCAAGCCCCCATCCTCTACTTTTCCGGTCACTTTCGGCCATGCGGTGGATTCCTCCGCAATCATCACAGCTCCCGGATTTCTTCCCAGTATCAGGGTATTCAGATGTTTAAAAAATTCGATGGCTTCAAGGTTTTTGTTATCGCCGTATTTGTTCGGCACCCACTGGCCGTCTCTTTTTCCATAGTCCAGATATAACATGGAAGCGACTGCATCCACACGAAGTCCGTCAATGTGGTAATGTTCAATCCACATCAGGGCGCTGCCGATTAAAAAGTTCTTTACTTCATTCTTGCCATAATCAAAGATTTTGGTTCCCCAGTCCGGATGCTCTCCTTTTCTTGGATCCGCATATTCGTAAAGGCAGGTTCCGTCAAATTCCGCCAATCCGTGGGCATCCTTTGGAAAATGCGCCGGCACCCAGTCAAGAATGACAGCAATCTTGTTTTTATGGCAGGCATTGATGAAATGGGCAAATTCCTCCGGCGTTCCGTAGCGGGAGGTCGGGGCATAATATCCGGTCACCTGATATCCCCAGGAACCGTCAAAGGGATACTCGGAAATTCCCATCAGCTCAATATGGGTATACCCCATCTCTTTTACATAAGGGATCAAATGCTTCTCCAAATCGGAGTAGCTGTAAAATCCTTCGTCCTCCCTGCAGGGATGACGCATCCAGGAACCGGGATGGACCTCGTAAATCGCCATCGGCTCTGCATAGACGTCCCTTACCTTTGCCCGTTCTTCTATCCACTTGCCGTCCGTCCATTTAAAGTGTTCAATGTCCGCTATTCTGGAAGCGGTTCCCGGCCGTAGCTCTGCATAATTCGCATAGGGATCCGCTTTGTAAAGACGCTGCCCGTTCTTTGTGGCAATCACATATTTGTATAATTCTCCCTCGCCTACGCCGGGGATAAATAATTCAAAAATATCGCCTGCGGTCGTCTGGATGCGCTCCATCTCGTTGGCGGTTTCATCCCAACCATTAAAACTGCCTATCACCCACACACGCTCCGCATTTGGCGCCCACAAATCAAAGCATACTCCCGACACCCCGTTCTGGCTGGTGATATGCGCCCCCAGTTTGCGATAAATGTCGTAATGTGTCGCCTGCCCAAATAAGTAACGATCCAACTCAGAAAATTTAGCCATACTGTGTAACCCCTTTTTCTTTATTCTAAAATTGCAAAATCCTTTTCACGAAGAATGATATAATCTTCCTTATCATATCTTCTGGACGTGATGATGCTGAACGCCTTTTTTAATCCGCCTTTTTCAGATCTGGCTATTGCAGCGTCTATGATGTCTTTTACCTCCGCTAATGTCGTCGGCCTATCGTATTTCTGGATGCTGCTGATACTTTTGTGAAGAGCCAACGTGCCCATTCCATCTATCGTATATCCAAGTTCATTCGCATAAGACTCTGAAAATACCACCAGTTCATCACTGGTAAAAATGGGAATATGAATTTTTTCGGTGAAACTGGAAGCGAAGCCCTTATCCTTCCGCAGAGCCTCTTCTATGCCACTGCGCGTGTCTTCCATGATGACAAACACCCCACTGGTATCGCTCTCCAGCAAAAGAGCCAGTTTTGTCGCTGTCTCCTTGGAAATTTCACCCGCTTTCTCAATAATGAGGCAGCCTCCGGCAACCTTTTTGAGCAGTGCAGCAATGTCCTTTTCATTGAGTGCGGCGGCTTCGATTTTTCCAATTTTGCCGTTAGGATGTCCTGTGACTTTCTGCAATGCTTTCACCATATCCGTGGCAAGCACCGTCTTTCCGCTTCCCGCCTCTCCCTGGATGATTAAGTTTCCGGAGGATGCGCTCCTTCCCGACAGCAGACGCCCACCTGCCCCGTTGATTGCCTGGCAGATTTGTTCTTCCATTCCCTTAATCGGTATAAAATAAGTAAATATCAAGCGCAACTCTTCATCCAGAGATTTCACGAGCGCAGGGCCATCCTGTTGGGAATCCGGTTCTTCCTCTTCCTTTGCCAGGCGAATCGGCGGCATTTCCTTTGTTTGTTCAGGCAACGCCCAATTCCCTCTCTCTACGCCTCCTTCCTGCCCACGCGCTTCTTCTCTATCCATCGTTTCCGGTTCTTGAAACGGCTCTTCCAGTCCCTCTTCTTTCTCTATGGCTTCCGGCTCTTTGATACCTTCTTCTATCGCTTCCGGCCCTTCAATGCCTTCTTCCCCTATGGCTTCCGGCTCCTCGATGCCTTCTTCCTCTATCGCTTCCGGCTTTTCGCCGCCTTCCTCCTCTATCGCTTCCGGCTCTTCGTTGCTTTCTTCCTCTATCGTTTCCGGCTCTTCGTTGCCCTCTTCCCCTATCGTTTCCGGCTCTTCGTTGCCTTCTTCCTCTATTGCTTCCGGTTCTTTTGGCTGCTCCTGCACAGATACTTCTTCCGGCTCCTCTGCATCCTCCTCCGGCTCTTCCGATAACGCCTCCTCAAAGGGCTGGCGCGCCTGAGCCTGCATTTCTTCAAACTTGGGAAGCCACTCGTCATCGGATGGCACTTCCAGCTCCTCTTGCGGCGCCTGTTTTTCCCTTTCCGCCGCGGCAGCGGCAAGGCGTTCATCCATCCTTTCGTTTTCCGTCGATATGCGGTCTATCTCTCCCTGCAAGATCTGAGTCATGTTTGCAACTACCTGAGCAGTCTCTTCCTTATCCAAAGAACTATTTTTAAGATATTTCTCATCCAGCAAATCCCTTAGGGTAAGTCCGGAATCCAAACGGGACATAACCACTTCCAGGCTGTTCATAATATCTTCCAATTCCCGCAGCGCTTCTGTCTTTACCAATTCCAGCTTCTGCTGTTCGATCTCCTGAATCGCCACTTCCGCCGCTCTTCTGGTTTTCTCCCACTCGGTCAGGACATCCTCAATGCTTATCTGCCCCGTAATCTGCTTCTCATTTAAGCCGCCCCCCGGAACGTGCAGGCTCATCTGTCCATCATAATCTTCTGCTAAAAGCTCCTGGAAGTTATTCTTCAGAGAACGGTCAATCTCTTCGTTTGCCGCCATATGCTCCGCAGAGGGCTCCTTGGGCAGGGTTCCTTTCGGAATCTGCAGATAGGGAATCTCACCGACCAGCTTTTTGATGTTGTCCATGCTGTCGTCCACCGCTTCCCTTTCTGTAGCCTCCATAATCTGCTGCATACTCTTCTGGAGCTCTTTCTGCAGATTCTGCGTATTAAACCGCTCCACAGATAACTGTACATCCGGTATCTGAACGGTTTCGTTTACGATTTCCCCGGAAGAGAGGTTGTCCTCCGGACGCACTTCCACAACGCCTTCTTTTTTCTGGCGGAACTGCCGATATTTCTCCTCCTGAACCTTCGTCAGCGGCTGATATATCATTTTCAATTCCAAAGCCCGCTCCACATAAGGCCCGTCCCCAAACCACAGCACCAGCTCGTCGCAGGCGTCCACGCATTTGTCGCTCATGCCCTCCTTGTGGTATAGGCACGCCAGCTGATACGCCCATTCTTCGGTATATTCCTGATCCTTTAACTCTTCCAGGATGCCTATGAGCGTGTTGTTATCCGCCCCTTCCGCCTTGCAAATCTCATATTTCAACACATATTTTAAATTATCATGCGGGGCAATCTCTACAAACTCCTGATAATAGTCCTTTGCCTCGTCATAATTTTTCATTTTAATCGCAACTCTTGCCAGACGGTAAATAATCATCCTGCCTATCGGGGAACGGTCATATGCCAGCAAAAGGATTTCACGGCTCTCCTCAAAACGTCCGGCGTGCTCATAGATTTCACCCGCTTTTACCAGGGCGTTGATATTTTTAATTTTATTCCAATTAATCGTATCCGCAATCAGGGCCGCGGTCTGGTAGTCCTTTTCCGCAGTCAGAGATTTCATCTGATCCAGCTTTAGTTTATATTCATATTTATCCAATTTCGCCACCTCAGAACGTGCTATTTTTCCCTTTGTCTTTGCTTTTCCTTTAAATTCAATTTCTTACCAAACTTACTCATTTTCATTCACTGTTGCGCTCATTTTATCACACGCACTTTGGGATGTCAAAATTTATCGACGTAAAATTGTATCTATTCGCCGCGCTGGCCGTCGTCCTTCCCCTCCCCGGTTTCCTTCTGTTCCGGGGAATTTGCCATCTCATAAACCAGCCGGTTTGTCTCTTGTTCAATTCTGGTTAAATGCACATAATCCTCCGTCTCTTCGGACAATCCTTTCTTGCGCAAAAAGTAGGAGATGCTGCGGTCTGCAATGTAATAAATGACCGCCATAACAGGGACTCCTAACAGCATTCCCAAAAATCCCCACAATCCGCCGAACACAATGATGGCAAACACAACCCAGAAAGAGGACAGCCCTGTAGAATCGCCTAAAATTTTAGGGCCGATGATATTTCCGTCTATCTGCTGCAAAATAATAATGAAAATCAGGAAATACAGCCCTTTCACCGGATCTTGAAGGACTATGATGATAAAGGAAGGGATTGCGCCGATGAACGGGCCGAAAAACGGGATGACATTTGTGACCCCGACAATGACTGACACCAGCATGGTATCCGGCATTCTCATAATTGCCAGCACAATATAGGCAAGCACCCCAATAATTGCCGAATCTAAGATCTTCCCTGAAATAAAGCCGCCAAAAATCTCGTGGCTCTTGCGGACCGTCTCCACAATGACATTCGCATAGCTGGGTTTCAGGACAGCGTACACGCTTTTCTTTGCCTGGCCGGCAAAAACCTCCTTGCTTGCCATGACGTACACGGAAACAATCAGCCCCACTAGGATATTCAGCAGGAATTTTACCCCGTATATGACGCCGCTGGTAATGGAGCTTAAATATTTCTGCACTTTGGATATGATATCCAGCTCGAAAATGTTCTCCAGCGCTTTCGTCCCCTGCTCCATCACCTGCTCCACCATCGCGGAAATTTCCTGATTGCCGTTGGTAATCTCTTCAATCCACTCTGAAAAGTTATTCAGCTCCTCCGGCAATTTGGCGAACACCCTCTGGATGCTCTGGCTCACCGCCGGGACAACCGCCGCGACTAACAGCACAAAAATCAGGATTAAAAACAGCAGCGCGCCCAAAATCGCCAGTCCCCTTGCCATCTTGTTCCTTTTTGCATCGTTTTTGATTCTGGACGATAAAAACTTTTTCACATATTTCTCTATAAAACTCATGACGGGGTTCAGCAGATACGCTAACACAAGCCCGAACGTAATCGGCTGCAAAATTCGCGTAAGCCGTTTCCAAAAACCTGCAAATCCATTATAGCGGTATATCATGAAGAAAAACAGAATACAGCAGCAAATGGTTATAAAAACCAGTAACGCCGTCATGATGCTGCGTCTGCTCCCCCATATCTGCTCTCCCTGCCGTGTCTTTTTCTCATTATCCAAATCTGTGTCCTCCCATTTCCCCAGTCGGGACTCCCCTCGGTCCTCCGTTGGTTCTCATCTCTTTTCTTAAAGCAAAGAAAGGCGCCGTAGCTGCGGCGCCCTCTCATTCATCCTATGGTCGTCATTCAATCTTTCCTAGCCGCGATAATAATTGATAAGGCATCCTTTTAGAATAATCTCCCTCTCATCATCTGTCATGGCCCCAAGCTGCAGGCGGAACTCCCTCAAGCCATCCTCTGCCACCACATAGGCTGTCACTTCGGAAGCCTTCTCCTCCACCGCCTTGCGGATATCCGGAAGGAACAGGTAATCTAAATTTTTGAAAGGAAGTTCTCCTTCCGGAATAAGGAAGGGGAGCATCCCCCAGTTTATCAGATTGGAACGATAACGTTTTGTTGCATATTCGTTTGCGATATTCGCCCAGCCCCCTAATACCTTCTGGCAGGAAGCCGCCTGTTCGCGGGCAGAGCCGTCTCCCGGCTTCACTGCGAAAATCGTGCTGCCAAAGCCAAGCGCCTCCGGCGTGTGGTTCTCATCAAACTTCTTTTCCGGAAAAGCGGATAACACAGCCGTCATGACAGGCTTTAACTCTTCTAACGCCTTCCCAGGGCATTCCCCGGCTTCAATGGCTTTCTGCGCCTTCTGAATCTCCTTTGCCCGCGCCACATAAAGCGGGTCTTTTCTGGAGAGCGTAAATTCCGCCAGCCCCAGCGGATTTGAGCGGAAAGAGGAAGTCTCCCCGGAAGGTATCAGCTCGTCCGTCGTCGTCACCGGATCATGAATCTCAGATACTACTTTTAAGATTAAGTTCTCCGGAAGCGCACTCATTTTCGGCCAGTCTTTGATATTCGGGCCAAACTGGATTTCTACAGAAGGATCTGCCTTTCCCTTGCTGTCAAATACACGGTTCTCATAAATCGTTTTGTCAAAGAAATATTTCGGGTTCGTGAACTCCACGTCGATGTCTGTCGCAGCCGTCAAGCAGCCCTTATTTGCCGCTGTCGCCGCAATGGATCTGGCATCCATCAATGCCACGGAAGCAACCTGCCCCTGCTGCACCTTAGAGCCTTCCCGGTTAGGGAAGTTTCTGGTAGAGTGGCGGATTGAGAACGCATTGTTTGCCGGCGTGTCCCCCGCTCCAAAGCAAGGACCGCAGAACGCCGTCTTTACAATGGCCCCCGCCTGCATCAGAGACGCCACCGCGCCATTTTTGACTAATTCCATATAAATCGGCGTACTTGCCGGGTATACGCTCAATGAAAACTCATCGGAACCTATGCTTGCGCCCTTTAAGATATCCGCCGCTGCGCAGATGTTTTCAAACCCGCCGCCTGCGCACCCTGCGATGATGCCCTGGTCCACATAAAACTTTCCATTTCGCACTTTGCTTCTGTAATCTAACGTTACCGCGCCGTCAAAGCTTACCTCTGCGCGTTTCTCACAGTCCGCTAAGATATCCGACAGATTTGCGTTTAATTCCTCAATGGTATATGTATTGCTGGGATGGAACGGCATTGCTATCATCGGCTTTATCTTGCTTAAGTCCACTTCTATCATCCCGTCATAGTAAGCTACGGAAGCCGGACGCAGTTCTTTGTATTCTTCCTCTCTGCCGTGGATTGCGTAGAACTCTTTTACCTTTTCATCGGTCTGCCAGATGGAAGAAAGGCAGGTCGTTTCCGTTGTCATTACGTCTATGCCGATGCGGAAATCCACGCTTAAGCCTGCGACTCCGGGGCCTACGAACT
>CANQUZ010000046.1 GCA_947627165.1 uncultured Roseburia sp. | reverse complement strand
TCCCGCGCATTACGCAATAGGGAACGTCCGCGCCAATCTTTACGCCGCGCTGCATCAGCTCTTCTTTGGAAAGACCTAAATCAAACAAACGGTTGATGCCATAAAGCGTCGCCGCCGCGTCGGAGCTGCCTCCCGCAAGCCCCGCCGCCACCGGTATGTGCTTGGAAAGCCTGATGCTCAAGCCGTCTTTTATTGCAAATTCATCCTTTAACAATTTTGCGGCTTTATATACCAGATTATTTTCATTGACCGGCAAAAAAGGCAGATTCGTCGTCACAGCGATACCGCCTGATGCGTCTTTTCTGATTTCCAGACGGTCAAAGAGGTGTATGGTCTGCATGACCATCCTCACTTCGTGGTAGCCGTCCGCCCGCTTCCCCAGAACGTCAAGCCCTAAGTTTATTTTTGCCAGTGCCTTTACCGCTATCTCTCTCATAATTCCTCTCGTTTGTAATCTGTTGAAATGTATTTTGTATACAATATGAATTTTAGCATTTTCCGCAAAAAAGGTCAATTCCATATCTAAAGTATTTTTCTCAAAAGACGATATATATGTTGATAGCAATATTTAGGAAGATTCATATTGCACGGACGCAAGATATGCAGTGATTCCAAAGGAATGGAGGACAAAACCATGGCAGTAAATTCCGTAACAGGCGCTACAGGCGCATATCAGAATTACCCTTACAGCGGCGCATCTGCTGCAAAAGCTTCAGAAACCACCAGCACGCAGACGAAGCAGGCTGACGTTGGCGCGACTTATGAGAAGAGCTCTGACGCTGCTGACAAAGTGACCGCAAAGAAACCCAATACCGATTTAATTGCAAAGTTAAAGGCGGACGCCGATTCGCGCGTTTCCCAGTTACGCAGCCTTGTGGAAAAAATGATGACTCAGCAGGGAGCTGCGATTGGAAATGCTGATTCTATGTGGAGTTTTCTCGCAAAGGGCAATTTCACGGTAGACGCAGCAGCCAAAGCACAGGCGCAGGCAGATATCGCTGAGGACGGCTATTGGGGCGTTGAGCAGACTTCCAACCGCATCTTAGATTTTGCAAAGGCTCTCGCTGGAGACGATCCGGAAAAAGCAGACGAGTTTTTATCCGCTTTTAAGAAAGGTTTCCAACAGGCTACCAAGAGCTGGGGTTCCGAACTGCCGGATATCTCCCAGAGGACCTATGATGCCGTTGTCGAGAAGTTTGAATCCTGGAAAAACGCATCCCAGACAGACACTTCCAACGGCGTGACCGCATAAGTTCTGATTGTAGATTGTATGATAGATGGGGCTGACGCTTTCACAAATACCCTTTGTGAAAACGCCAGCCCCAGTTTTATGTAACCTCTATTCCCCGCCGCATTGGAAATCCCATAAGGGCTTCCTCCTGCGGGCGCGGCAGAAATATCCGCCACGAACGTTAAATCTTAAGATCAAATCCTGCCGTTTTTGATATTGCGGTGCTGTTCGGGTTTTTCATGGCGGCAATCATTTTTTCTGTCAGATCCCGCACGTCGCTACCTACCACTATTATTTCATGAGATTGCAGGGTTTCGCTCTCTGCCTTCCGCTTGGCCCGCAGTTCGGCAAGATGTTCTTCCTGCTCTTTCCTTTCGGATCTTTTCTTTTCCAGCTTTTCTTCGTTCTCTTTTTGCTCCTTTGCTTTTCTCTCCGCATTTTCTCTGGCAATTCTTCCGTCCGGATCATTCGTGCCCGTGCTCATCATCGTGATATTGCCATTTGCGTCCATTTGGATGGAAATGCTCGTCAGCGTTCCGATGGAATGGGAGATTGCGTGAGACACGCAGTCCGGAATGGCCGCCAGATTTTCTTCCAAATAGGTTGCTTTCTCCGGATCATTCATGCACTTTTTCAGAAATGCACCTGATACCGATACCGTTGTCGGAACGCCTTGCATGGAAGTTGTTCCTGTATTCATATAACGGTATTTGTCCTGCAAATATTTGGAATAATCATTCACATTGCTATATCCCGTCTGAATCTGCTCCGTCCGTGTTTTGCCCGGAGTCGAAGTTTTCAACTCCACCGTACTTGTTATCACATGGCTTTCTTTTCCTTCTGCTTTTTCGGCTGCTTTCTTTTGTGCCGCCTCGTTTTTCTGCGCAGCGTATGCGCTTCCATATGCGTTGTAGTTCCCTTCAATTCCTGTTACTGCCATCATAAATTCCTCCCTCTCATTGATTTTGTGTTCTATTTTGTTCCCGCTGCAGCATCACTGTCACCCGGAAAATCTGCTCTTTTACCTTGATACTGACTCCGCCGTAATACCGTTCGGCGATGTCCGATACATTTTTTAGTCCAATCCCATGCTCCATCATAAGCGGCGGAGCCGCCCTCTCTTTGGTGGACAGCGGAAACGGGCTGCCCTCCTGCCAGCGCACTTTGCCGTCGAAGCTGTTTTCCACATCAATCAGGAAAAACTGTTTTTTCTGCTTTACCCGCAGACGGATAAAACGCTTTTCCTGCCGGTCTTTCTCACAGGCTTCAATGGCGTTGTCCAGCAGATTGCCGAGGATCATTCCCACATCAAAAACCGATATGCCCTCCACAGGACGAAACTCCACTTCAAACCCAATCCCCAGTTTTTTTGCCCTGCGCCACCTGTCATTGACAATCACATCGGTCAGGGCATTGCCCGTTGCATACCGGCATTCCAATTCCTGCATTGTCTCATCCATTTTTGAAACATAAGCCGCAATCTCCCCATACTGTTCCCCTGCCGCAAGCCCCTTGAGATTGGCCAGGTGGTTTTTCATTTCATGCCGTATCTTACGGACATTTCCGTAGAAATCCTCCGCTTCTGCCAGACGCCGTTTCATTGCCTGCACCTGCTTTTCTTCTACAAAACGCTTCTGCCGTTCCTCTAAGAGCATCCTGTAATTCTTCCAGAAGTAAATCAACAAGAGCTCTCCCACAAAGATACAGACCGCCATCAGCGGTATCTTCCAGAACATCTCTTTTTTTGCGTCGTACAGATAGAAAACCGCATTGCCTACCTTTACCGCATACAAATCCGACACGATGCCCGCCAAAACTCCGCCGGAAAGGCTGTAGGCTGAAAACAGCAGGGCGTCCCGCCTGTCCATCTCCGCATTTTTCAATACCCGGATCGATACCAGCAGCATAAACAGCATAAGGGCTATATAAACCACCATCAAAACCAATGCGCTTACCACCATTTTTTGACGGAACTGATACGGATAACCGCTCTGCATCCTGTCCATGCCGGACATCAGGAGCGTTTCCACTTTCAACCGCAGACTGTTGGAAATCAGGATGCCAAGCGAGTGGAAATGATAAAAAAGCAGAAGCACAAAGACCGCCTTTTCATAATAGCCTCGATACCGGATCCGGCAATATCCCATTGCAAATGCAAAGACTGCAAGATAGCGGATCCATGCTACAGAAAACGGCAGCTTTGCCGCAAGATTTACCGCAAGGAATACTGCCGCCGCAATCATAGCGCCCTTTTCCCTCTTGGTGTGAAAAACGGCTCTCCACAGCATCAGCATGAGCGCAGATTGAACCAGAACCATAAAAAATTCCACTATTCTAAGAAATATGTCATACTCAGCCTGTGTCAATCCTATCCCTCCGAAAGATATTCCATATATGCTTTCCTGAAATCATCATATTTGTACTTTGAGATCAGCAGCCTGTCGCCGTTTGCCATCGTCACTTCTGACCTGCTATAGCCCTCCACATGGGAAAGGTTGATTAAATATCCCTTGTGGATGCGGTAAAACTGTCCCCGGAGTTTCTTCTCCAGTTCCCCGATTTTTGCATAGTACGCCACCGTTTCCCCTTTCAGGGCAAGAATGATTCTATGGCCCTGGCTTTCCAGATAATAGATGTCGTCAAACGGTATGGCTCTTTTTTCGCTTCCCTGGGGCACAATTAATACCTGCCTGTCCGGCGCTTCTTTTTGTTTCTCCCCATCCGCCGCAATCTGCCTGACGGCACGCTCGAAAACTTGCGAAAATTTTTCTTCGCCTACCGGCTTTAGCAGATATTGGAACGCCCCGACATCAAAGGCGTCATACACATACGTTTCATATCCCGTCACAAAGATGATAACGGGCTGTTTTGCAAGCTTCCTGCTGCGAAGCTGTCTGGCAAGCCACATACCGTTTTTCTCCTCATCCCCGCTCGACTTCATCTCTATATCCAGAAACAACAGGCTATGCTCCCTGCCTGCCGATAAATAGTCCTCAGCAGAAGCATACTCTGTGATTCTGCACTCTGTTCCCTGCCTCCGTATCAGATTGCAAATATATGCCCGAATATTCTTTTCATCATCGCATACCGCAACGTCAATCATGCCTTGCCCCCTTTCTTTTGTTTTTATATATCGGGAAAATTCCGCTTATTTTTCACAGCGATTGCGCAACTGGACATTTTGACAGCACAACTGGACCAAAAATTTCTCAAAAAATAGGAAGCAGGGGTTAAGCCTTAAAAAAGTCGTCCATGCCCCATTTTTCATTCAACTTCTCCGGATAAAATCCCTCGTCGCCATGTGTTTGCCCCGCGGACAGTGGAACATCAGAATCCATCACATTGTCCCCTTAAAAAGATACCGTAAGACATCTTCTTTTTTGCTATTTTGTTTCCAAAAAATGCAGCTTAGGGTCCTTTCTTCGTCCCCATAACTGTTATGCGATGCAGCTGCAGAAATTTTTCTAATTTCAGATGAAGTATTTTGCCAAAAAAAGGTAGTATATCAGTATAGGGGAAAAGGAGGGCAAACCTATGGAGGATCAAGAAATTGTTGAATTGTTCTTAGCGCGGTCAGAACAGGCCATCACGCAACTGCAAGGCAAGTACGGCAGCTGCCTCATGCAAATTGCGCGGAATATCCTAGCCAACCGCCTGGATGCGGAGGAATGTGTAAATGATGCTTATTTGGCAGCATGGAATACCATACCACCTCAAAAGCCTGACCCTCTGCTTACCTATGTCTGCCATATCGTCCGCAATTTATCCATTAAAAGGTATCATGCGAACAATGCGCGGAAGCGCAACAGTCATTATGATGTGGCGTTAGATGAGATTGCGGAGTGCATTCAGTCGAACGCCACGGTGGAGGGTGAATATGCCGTAAATGAATTGTCAGGGGAAATCAATCGCTTTTTGAGTACACTCAGCAGAGAAAACCGAATCATGTTTGTTCGCCGCTACTGGTTTTCGGATTCCATCGCAGATATTGCTGCTATGTTCAACACCAGCAGCAAAAACATTTCCCTTCGCTTATTGCGAGTAAGAAAAAGCCTGAAAAAATATTTGGAGAAAGAGGGTATTTGGGTATGAACAGAGTCAACATTTCCCAAGCTATTAGCCAGATTGATCCCATCTATATCCAGGAAGCACTGGATGTCCATGAGACAGTTGCAAATAGAAAGAAAAACTGGACAACGCAAAGCTTGCACAGCCTATGTAAACTTGCCGCCTGCATAGGTGCGGGCTTATTGGCAGCTTCTCTTATGACCGTAACTGCATTTGCGACAAATGAAACCTTTCGCAAAACCGTTATTTCCTTGCTCTACCCCATCTATTCCAGCGGGGAAATCATAGAATTAGAGAATGGGCATATGACGAAATCCTTTGATGAGCAGGATACTTTATTGTCATTTCTGGATCGGTTCAATGCAGAGAACATGGAATTTGGGGTTCAGGCAGAATATCATGCAGGATACGCCTATTCGTTGTTTTCAAATTCACCGGATAGCATTTTAGCAATCGTACAATGCAACATTTCAAATTATCAGCTATTGGTAACATTGGAAAGGCGCGATTACGAAGACACAACCGGGATATGGCAAGTCATTTCTTATCAAATGATTCCTACGGAAGAGGCTTTAGAAGTAAGAGAAAAAGTGCCCCCATATGTACCTGATGATTCCACAGCCGGCATTCATCCGGCAGATCCTATCATAAAAGCAGAAGGCTCATGCGCAGTGATTTATAATGCAAACCAGAAAGACCATATTGCGACTCTGACAGAGCAGGAAAGCCGGCAAATCAAAGAGATGTTTGAACGATACTCACAAACAAATAGCATTACCGCAGCGGGTCTGCAGGATATGGTAATTAAGTATGAGGATGTTATGTACGCATTTTCTGCCGAAGGGGAGGTTCTTGTCATGGACGGAGATGAAAGCAGTGTTCCTCAGGCTCAGATTGTGTTATCCTCTGAAGATTTAGAGACACTGCTAGATATCTTCAGCGACTACGGAATATGAGGATAAAACGGAAGCTTAGAGGGTGGCGCCGGAGTGCCCTGCCTTCATAAGTTACCCTGTCACCTAACGCCAGGCTTGTCCTCGTAACAACATCATAAGCAGATGAAATCCTCCCTATCGACGAAACATTTTTCACTGACAGCATAATAACGCCCATCAAAGTGCATTGGCATATTCAATTTTCCTTTATCATCCTTCTGTCATAAGCCTCTCCTATTCTTCTTCCTGACCTGACGAAATAGGTTCTATCAACCCTCCATAGGCGCAGACAAGAAATGCCCCCTGTGTCAATGCAGACAACGCTATGCAGGCAATTCCTGCTGCCTCTCCATTACAAGACATGCAAATACCTATCATTTTTTAAAAAAGAGATTTAGGAAATTGGGAGTCCTAAAGTATGGCTATAATAAATACTTTTTCAAATTTCAAGATATTCTTTTATTTTTCGTTTTGCCGTCATAATTGACTTAGGATATATTTCAAAATATTTTTTTATTCCTTCATTAATCACTGGAATAATAGTCCTTTCAATATTAGTCTCGAAACATTTTTCTAACTTATCGCTCTCCAATTCATCTAACAGAAAATCTGCCTTTTCCATATCATCAATATTATTAATAAACCGACCAACAATATCACATTCATTAATTTTAGGATATTTCAAATCAACATGAATATCTCTTACATAAAAGCCATAATTAACATAAACACTTCTATCATAATTAGATTTTTGAACATTAATAACGATAATAATATTATCATCATTATGCTAAGAGTACGTTTATATCAGCATATTGGAACTAAATATTCTATTTTGATTTTGCAATGTTCATTCGTATACCCAACTCGGCAAAATTTCGCTAGTGTCTATTAATTAACATCATGGATTCTTAATTGCTTCGCAACAGCCATGATGGTTAATTAATAGACGTGCAAGAATTATAGGTTGTTGGGAGTCCGAAAGTATAACCATAATTAAAATTGTTTACATTCATTGCAATAATAATTATCCGCATCTGTTACAAGATTCCACAATACATCATCTGCACATATTTCATCATAGTCCGAGATACCTTTTATAAGCCCCAATACTGCACCATTAGAATTTCTAATTGTTCTTTTTTGAACAGCAATAATCAATCTATCCACATACTCTTTATATTGTTTCAAGTAATTCATCGCTGCTTCATTTTCTAATTGTATTTCATTAATATGTTTACTTATTTTTATCAACTTGTTTTCTAATATTTCATATTTATTCATATTTCCTTCTTTCTATGGCAAAGTTCTTGTTTCTATAACCCAACTGTCATCGAATTGCTCAAATAGTATTTGTAAACCACCACCAGGTCTCGATTCAATTGCTCCAACTTGTTCTTTTGCCGTTCCAATTGCATATTTAATTTTTGTACCAGCAGGTATTTTTGCAATTGAGACATTATCTCTAGCTCCCCAATTGCTCATCAATGCCATTTTATCCATATAATCATCTATTGTGGAGATTCCATTTGCCTCATCAAAAGTAGTCCAGTATTTCAAACTTCTTCCACTCCCCACCTCTGCATCAGAATGAAACTGAACTAAATACATATCTTTATCCACAACATCTTTTATTATATATCCATCATTAAAGTTGGCTAGTTCTCCGTCGAATTGTTTTGAGTAATCCCATAGTTTCCCAGTTGTTTTACCACTCTCGAATACCTTCCTCAGTTTAACCTGTATTCCTGCCATCAGTCCATCGAGAAGTTCTCCTATGACAACACCTGTCACAAAATCTGCCACCATCTGCCCCGGATCAAAAGCATATGCCCATTTTTCCTTCCATGACATACTGTCATCAAAAGCTGCATATGCTAATCTTTCAAACGCCGATACTCCCATATCTACAACACCTTCTACAAAACGGTGCATTCCCGGAAATTTTGCTCCAACTGCTCCTGTTATAAAACCACTGACAGCCGATATTGCTACATCCCGAAAAGCTTCTTCTGCACTTCGGACATTTCCAGTCGAAATCTCCTCTCCTGCTTTCATTGCTGTCGTAGACAATGCACCAATACCCGCACCAATAAACGCTCCGGCCAAAATACTTCCAGCTCCAAGCGTTGCTATACTAATTGCGGCACCAATGGCACATACTGCAACTACTGCAAGACCGATTGCAAGGTTTCTCGTAAATCCACCCCAGTCAAATTCACCCTCCTTAGGTGCATCATCATAAGGCGGATACCCAGTATACTTACTGGCTGAAATTCCTGCCAACCTGCCCAGCATATCCACACTACCATTCACGCAGAGACTTGACGCCCCTTCTGAATACAGTGCCATGATATCCGACATTCCCTGCATGGCAATCCCGGTCATACTCTCCAACCGTATTCCTTCTTTTGCCAACAGGACCAGTCCGCCATTACTTTCTATGGTGGTTCCTGTTTCATCCTCAAACGTAATCTTTCCTGTCTCCCCGCCATCTAATCCCATGCTCTGCGGATACAGGTCCATTCCTTTGCCATGCTCTGACCGGAAACTTTTCTTCTCTGGACTTCCCGTCCCTTCACAGGTGCTTCCATTGGTACGGATGCACCCTGTCGCTATTCCCTGTGCCTCATCTCCATTTCCTATGTATAATGCGGTTTTTGTCCCTTTCTGTGGCATACAGTACATCAGATTTCCTGTCGCCGGGGCAAATCCGTAGCGATTTCCGCCTGCCGCTGCCTGATCAATGTCAAACGCTACTTCTACCTGCTCCCCCTGCGTTCCGACAATGGATCCCACAAACGACATTCCCGTATAGTCCGGGTTATCCTCCCATGGAACCCACGTATAGCTGCTTCCCGCAAGGCGGTATGTAAAAATGACCTCCCCTCTTACCAGTTCTGTTTTTTTCCGGGAGACAAGCAGTTCCCTGCCTTCATATGTTACCTTATCACCTAACGACAGACTTGTCCTCGTAACAACATCATAGCAAATGAAATCCTTCCTATCAACCAGACATTTTCCACTGACAGCATAATAACGCCCATCGAAGCACATATCGCAGGACAGGATTTCTCCCAGTTCCCTTTTCTCCCCTTCCGGCAGTCCAAGGTAAAAACGGGGATAATAATAGCTGATGTCTGGCACTAACGGAAGTCCAAGCTGGGATGCCATTCTTTTCAGGAAGTTCCAGTCCGTTTCCTGATATTGTATCAACGTTCCTCCTGTCTGCATATCTCTGCCCGGCAATATACAGGCGCTGTGCTTGGTATCTGCTGTTACGGTATTGGCAATCCCCATATAAGTCTGTGCTTTTTTCTGGAATACCCGGTTGCATTTTTTCTGATCTAACAGAATTGTTCCGGATACAGCCTGTATATCTGCAATCCTATATCCGCTTTCTACTTTGATTTCCACCTTTTCCGGATATCCGCTGAACAACGCTCCTGCAGTATTCCCCTGCCCGCAAAGACGGATAGGTGCATTCATACTGTTTATGCCTGTCTCCTTATTCTTTTCCTTAACATAACATGAAATTATTTGAAAAAGCGTTACAAAACTTATACTAACGCATCGCTTAGGAGCCTTTCTAGCAAATAATCTAAACTACTAAATACCTCAAATTTTGTTCCTGACGGATTATCTAATTCATAGTATTGGCCTTCTTCTAAATTATAAACATACCAGCTAATATTGCTCTCACCCAAAAAGATATATTGCTTTTGCCACTCATTTTCATACCATATCTTATTATATTCAATTAATCCATAGATAAATTCATTTGGTTGATTATTTAGCATACTTTGATCTATTCCATACAGAATAACCCCATTAAACTCTAGTCCATTTACGACTTTTAAAATATTTATATACTCATCGGGTAAATCTACTCTAAGTTCACGTTTAATCCCCTTAATGAATAATTGAACCTCTTCTTCTGTAGCTCCTGTATTTATTTTTTCTCCATATAAATTCTTTTCTTGAGCAATTTCTTCTAATTTATTTTTCCACATCTTTACTCCCCCTGTTTTTTTGTAGGATATATAAACCCATTAGGCATCGACCATTGTACTGCCTGAACACCCCCACTTTTCATAGCTTTTGTTACACCATTTTATTTCCCATCCTTCCTCAAATAACGAATGAATCCTTTCATTTTAGTCCGCCAATCGTTAATTCATACACCTTATCACATACTTCGCTGATATATTTTCTGTCATGAGAAATACTGATTACCGCACCTGGAAACTCCTGTATCATTTTTCTAATGACCGGACCTGATAAAGGTGAAAAATTTCTTGTGGGTTCATCTAATATTAATACGTTAGCACCAGACATACTCATTTTCAGCAAAAAGACCTTCGCTTTTTGGCCTCCGGACAGCTCACGGATTGGATGATCCATTTCATCCGCTGTATATTTTAATGAGCCAAGATAAGTTCTGATTTTTGTTCTTTCTTCCTTATCTCCCGTTTGATCCAAAAAGTCAACTGGTGTCATATTTAAGTCCAAAAGTTCCTCATAATTTTGCGGCATATACTCCGCCCTAATATCCGTTCTGTTTATCAGTTCCTCCGCCATCTTTCTTAACAGAGTCGTTTTCCCGGCACCGTTTGCACCAACGATACCTATTTTTTCTGCCCCTCTTATTTTTAAGAAAATATTTTTTGACAATATTCTTGATCCATCTGGTGTATAAAGATAATTCAAGCTGTAGTCTATTACTGTTTTTCCTGCAGGAATCTTCGAGCTTTCATTTCCAAGTTTGAAGAATATCGCTGACTCCTGTTCCGGCATCGGTGTCATGTTTTCATCTTCTTTTTCAAATCGTTTTCCCATAGCCTTTACCGTATGCATTTTATCCTTTAGATTTTTTGCTTCTGCAGGACTTTGTCTTGAGCAATCCTCTAAAGCCTGCTGCACACTGCCAAGAACCCTTCTATACTTTTCATCTCTGAGCCGCTTTTCTCGCCTATCGCTAAGGGCTTGCTGCTCTTGCTTTTCAAAAGCATGAAGCCTCTCCTCCACATATTTTCTATATTCCATCTTCGCGACAGTATATCTGCTCTTTGTTTTTCTCTGAATCTGCTCAATGTGAATCACCATGTTTGCCGTATTCTCAATTAGGGTTTCATCATGAGATATAAACAAAACAATGTTCTGCCACTCCTTTATGATTCTCTCCAAAAGTTCCAGGCAGGCCACATCAATATCATTTGAGGGTTCATCCAGCAAAAGTACTGTTGGCTCCTGCATCAATAATTTCATAATCTGTGCCTTTACTTTTTCCCCTCCAGAAAGCGTGCCCAGCTTCTGGCCACTATAGAAAAAGTCTGCCGGCACTCCAAATTTTTTAGCATATTCTCCCAAATCCTTTGGCGTCTGATTCCAAAAGCAGTCCATTTCTGAAAAAAATTCATATAAGCTTTTTCCCTTATCCTTGTCTGGAAGCTCCTGCGGCAGGTAGCCAAGCCTTTCATTTCCAAAGATTCTTGTACCCTCTGCCTCGATATAATCCTCCACAAGTTCTGGATTGTATAGCCATTTCATAAGCGAAGATTTCCCGTTCCCCTCTTCCCCTATGATAGCTGCCTTATCGCCATCGTTTAATACAAGGTCAAACTTGTCCAGGATTACTCGTAAATCTTTTTTATGCGTTAAATTCAATCCGTTAATTTGCAGCATTCACTTCACTCCTTTTCAGGCAGAAGCAAAAAAGCCTCTACTTGCATACGCAAATACAGACTCACACACAGATTAACCCTTTATAAAGATATAAAAAGGAAATGTGATATGCGATAATCTAAATTAAGCGTACACAAATAAGACTGCTTCTGCAGTGTTAATTCCTTATTTGTTTCACCTAAGTTAAACTATCTGCTATTCATTTCCTCACCATACACAAAGAATGTGTTCTTTCTTCAAAATCTACAAAGAGAGTAACACTCCTTATGATATTTGTCAAGCAAGTCCTTTTTGAGTTTCCGCAAATAAAATTTTCAACCTTTTGGGGAACAATTTCTCACTTTCAGCATATTTACTAATTGGGTAATATATTTATCCTTCTGTTGCTTCCACTTCTTCAAAGAAGTCTGTGACTGTTGTTCTATCCTTATCCTTATTTTATGATATCTGTGTTTTGGGGAAATTGATTTCCGTCCTCCTGCGAAGTTCCCAAGACAAACGCATGAATGAATAAATTATGAACAAAAATGAGACACCGCTATGAATTTATGGTAAAATCAGGAAAAAGGC
>CANQUZ010000045.1 GCA_947627165.1 uncultured Roseburia sp. | reverse complement strand
TATCAAGTTTTATCAGATGCTCCAGTACCTGTTCTTTCAGCAGTGGAGAGACTTAAAGGCTTATATCAATGGGCTGGGCATTGAAATCATCGGCGATGTGCCCATCTATGTGGCGGGAGACAGTGCCGATGTGTGGGCGAATCCGGAGCAGTTTTATCTGGATGAGAACTTAGACCCCATTGACGTGGCAGGATGCCCGCCGGACGCCTTTTCCGAGGAGGGGCAGCTCTGGGGGAATCCGCTGTTCCGCTGGGACGTGATGAAAAAGGACGATTACGCCTGGTGGACGAAGCGGATAGCGGCAATGTCGAAACTGTATGACGTCGTCCGGATTGATCATTTCCGCGGATTTGATTCCTACTATGCAATTCCGGCAGGCGATGAGAACGCAAAGAACGGCGAATGGCGCCAGGGACCGGGCATGGACTTATTCCATACGTTAGAGAGGAAGCTCGGCAGATTAAACATCATCGTAGAGGATTTAGGCTTTTTGACCCCATCGGTGCTCAAACTGGTAAAGGATTCCGGCTTCCCCGGCATGAAAGTCATCCAGTTCGCCTTTGACTCTCGTGAGGGCAGCGACTATCTGCCGCACAATTACCCTGCCCACTGCGTTGTGTACACCGGAACCCATGATAATGACACGATTTTAGGCTGGATGAAATCTGCGCCGAAAAAGAGCGTTAAGTTTGCCAAAGAATATCTGAATCTCACCAAGGAGGAAGGATATAACTGGGGCATGATGCGCGGTGCCTGGGCTTCCGTGGGAGAACTTGCCATTGTCCCTATGCAGGATTTAATCGGCGTGGGAGGCGAAGGGCGCATGAATACGCCGTCTACCCTGGGCGAGAACTGGAAGTGGAGGGCGGATTCGGATCAGATTACCTCAAAGCTGGCAAAAAAACTGCTCAAATATATGCAGATGTACGGACGTGTCAGAGAGAAAAAAGAAGAGAACTAAAACAGAAAAATAAGACATAAATAACCAGCCCCTTTCATAAATTACAATAAGTTATGGAAGGGGTCTTTTTATGGAAATCAGCACAAAAAAAGAATTTGATCTATACAAGGACATCAGGAACCGGACGGGAGGGGAGCTGTATTTAGGGGTAGTGGGGCCGGTGCGCACGGGCAAATCCACCTTTATCAAGCGTTTTATGGATTTGATGGTGCTTCCCTACATGGAGGATGAACATACAAGGGAGCGGACCTTAGACGAACTGCCGCAGTCTGCGGCGGGAAAAACCATTATGACGACAGAACCCAAATTCATTCCACAGGAAGCGGCGGAAATTTTGCTGCCGGACGAGGGGAAGACCGATGAGAAGGTGCGGATTAAAGTGCGCCTCATCGACTGCGTCGGGTTTATGGTGGAGGGAGCCGCCGGACATATGGAAGGGTCGGAAAAGAGGATGGTAAAAACCCCGTGGTTTGAGCGGGAAATCCCTTTTGCGGAGGCGGCTTCCATTGGGACAGAGAAAGTCATCCGGGATCATGCCACGGTAGGGATTGTGGTGACGACTGACGGCACCATCGGGGAATTGGCAAGGGAAAATTACATAGAGGCGGAAGAGAAGACCACAGAGGAGTTAAACGCCATCGGAAAACCATATGTCATACTTTTAAATTCCAGAAAACCATACAGTGACGAGACGGTGAAACTGGCTTCCGAATTGGGGGAGAAATACCGGACGGCGGTCATTCCCGTCAACTGTGAACAGCTGCGGAAAGAGGACGTGTACAAGATTTTGGAGAGCGTTCTCTATGAATTTCCGGTGGCGAGGGTAGAATTTTTTATTCCAAAGTGGGCAGAAATGCTAGAGGCCGGCCATCCCATGAAAGCGGAAATCATCAAAACCGCCTCTGGAATCTTAGGGCAGATGCAAAAGACCAGGGACGTCTACCGGATGGATATGGAGCCGGAGCATTATGTGTCAAAGATAAAAATTGAGGAACTAGACCCCGCTTTGGGATGTGTGCGCATCCGCATGGATCTGGGGGAAAAATACTATTATGAAAATATGAGCGAACTCACCGGCGTTCCCATTCAGGGGGAATACGAATTGATTTCTATGATAAAGGAGATGGCGGGATTAAAGGAGTCCTACGAGAAAGTTGCCGACGCCTTCCAGCAGGTGCAGGCAAAGGGATACGGCGTGGTAAATCCCGGACTTTCCGATATCACCATGGAAGAACCGACGCTGATACGCCACGGCAGTAAATTCGGTGTAAAAATGAAAGCCGTTTCGCCCTCCATCCATATGATAAGGGCCAATATTGAAACAGAAATCGCCCCCATTGTAGGGAGTGAAGAGCAGGCAAACGATTTAATCGCCTATATTAAAGAAGGGCAGAAGAGCGAGGAGGGAGCCTGGGAGACGAATATTTTTGGAAAATCCATCGGGGAACTGATGGAAGACGGCATCCGCGGCAAAATCGCCATGATGGATGACGAGTGTCAGATGAAGCTGCAGGACACCATGCAGAAAATTGTCAATGACAGCAGCGGAGGCATGGTCTGCATTATTATATAGAGACGGAACGTGATTTCCGAAAGAATCCCGGCATAGTCGTGTTGATTACGGCTATGCCGTTTTATGTAGGGGTCGGACTGTCCGTAGAACGCTTCCGATATTTGTTTGGGTTTTGGCCGTACTTTTCTTTAAAAACATGGCAGAGATAGCTGGCATCGGAAAAACCGGTGATTTCTGCGATTTCTTCTATGTTTTTTTGCGAATGGAGCAGCAGTTCTGCCGCGCGTGACAGCTTCACCGATTGAAAATAGGCGGAATAGGTAATCCCCGTTTCTTTTTTAAACAATCTTGAAAAATGGGATTCGGAAAAACCGAATTGGGAGCTTACTTTTTTCAGGCTCAGATTTTGATCGTAATGGGTGTCTATATAGTAAATGGCGTCAAGAATGACGCCGCTCACCTGATGTAACATCAAATCTGCCGGATATTCTTTCAGGCAGCTGCGCGCCGTGTAGAGGATAATCTGATGGAGAAGCTGCGACAGCATAGGCTGATAGTACTTCTCTTTTTTTGTATATTCGAAAAGCATCTGGGAGAATAAACCTTGGATATATGCCTGGTCTGCTTCTTTTAAATGGTAAACGGGGTAAGGCAGCAATTCATCCAGGCAGGAAAGGTGCATCTCCTGCAGCAAATGGGAAACGGCGCTGTCCTTAAACTTCACCAGATATCTGCAATACGGCGCGTCCGAGAGGGCTGCGGCGCGGTGGGGCGTATATTTGGTTGTAAAGCCGACGTCGCCGGAATGGATCTGCGCTATCATAGAAGGCGTGATGAATTTGCGGCTGCCTGTCACGATAAAGCTGATTCCGTAAAAATCCGTATAGGATTCAAAGGTTTTCATCTCGTAAGAGAAATGCTTTTCTTTTAATTCTACGTAAATATCTTCCCCCTCTGGGATCGGATACGGCATGGCAGCTCCTTCCTTTTCTCTGTTTTGATAGAATATAGCATAAAAACATAATTCAAGTCAATAAAAAGCAGATAAACTCATAGAAAATATAAGATATATGATTTAAGATAGCATAAAACAAGGAGTAAAACGATTGGCGGCGGAACGTCCGAAACAGCCCTGGCGGCGGACGGGAAATCGTATTTCCGGATTTCTCGCCGCCATCCTGTAAGAACGCTCCGGAAGGGAGACTGTTATGGAAATGACTGGAAGAGAGATTGCTATGGAGAAAAGAAAGAAATGGAAATGATTGGAAGGGAGACTGCTATGGAAAAAAGAAAGAAATGGAAAGTACTGGAAGGGAGACTGCTATGGTAAAAGGAAACAAATGGAAAGTATGTGAGATAGGCTGTTATCTGTTGACAGCGATAGGCATGACGTTGGGAGTTTCCACAATACTGGTATATGGAAGTGAGTACGTTTCCGGGCTGATTGACCAGATGGCGCAGGGGCAGAAGATAGTTACGCACAGCCGGATGCTCCAAATAGGTTCAGAGCTTGGCCTCCTAGTGCTCATCGGTTTTTTGTGCTCCTTCTTAAAAAGCCTCTCCTCCGGACTTATGTCCATGAATATAACCATATGGCTGAAAAAGGCGGCAACGGCGCAGGTGATGAGGATCAAAGAGTCGGCGCTTTCGGGGAAAAGTACGGGTGCGCTTATCAACAGGCTGACAGGCGATTTGGGAGTGATAGAGCGGTATCTGCAGGAGAGTTTCTTTTCCCTGCTGTCGGCGGTCATTACCGTGATTGTGGTGGGGACATCGATTTACCGGTTAAACAGCAGGATCATGTTCCAGACGGCGTTTTTGTGTATGTTCGTACTGATAATTGCCTTTGTAACATCCAAGAAACTTTCCCTGCTTGCAGGCGGCAGACGGGGGAGAATGGATCGCCTTCTCGGATTGGCGGATGACTTTTTAAGGGGCATTGTCACAGGCAGGAGTTATAACCTTTATGGCATCATGGAAGAGAAAATTGAGGCGGCCGCGAATGAGGTATTGGAAAATGAATACAGGCGGACAAGGATTTCCTCCCACTCCTGGCTGCTGCAGACGGTTTCGCAGTGGTTTCCCACGTTCGCAATGATTGCGATGGTGTCCTGGGATGCAAAGACAACGCACATTTCCACGGGAGAAATCACCTATGTGGTACTGATGGCAAACAGACTTTTGAAACCCTTTAGCGATATTCCCGTATTGTTAAATGAGACGGCGGAGGCTTATGCCTCCATGAAACGAATCCGGCAGATGTTTTCTTATGAGGCAGAATCCGATTTGGGGAAGGGGGAAATCCCGATGATGGACTCCGAGTATGCGGTGGAATTTGACGGCGTGTGCTTTTCCTATGGGGAAAGAAAGGTGCTAAATCAAACAAGCTTCCAGATCAAGAACCGCCAGATTGCCGCGTTCGTGGGCGCATCGGGCGGCGGAAAATCTACGATTTTCAATATTTTCTGCGGCTTTTTGGAGGGATATGACGGCGCATACCGGTTATTTGGAAAAGAAAGCCAGGCGTACTCCCTATCCCGGCTGAGGGATTGTTTCTCGGTGGTTTCGCAGGAAACGTTCCTGTTTCGGGGAACGATTCTGGAAAATATAGCCTGCGGCAGGCCGGGAGCAGATATGCAGGAGGTCATACAGGCCTGTAAAACGGCCTGCATCCATGATGATATCCAAAATATGCCGGAGGGGTATCTGACGGTCCTTGCCGAAAACGGTGGCGGTCTTTCCGGCGGTGAGAAACAGCGCATCTCTCTTGCCCGCGCCTTAGTAAAGGACGCCCCGATTCTCCTTTTGGACGAGCCGACCTCCGCGTTGGATGCCCGCACAGAGGCAGTCATCAGCGAAGCGATTGCAAACCTGAAAGGGAAAAAAACAATCATCATGATTGCCCACAGGCTTTCCACCGTGTCACAGGCGGATCGGATTTTTGTATTAGAACAGGGGAACGTAGCGGAGTCTGGAAACGAAGCGATGCTAATGTCAAAAAAAGGGGTTTATTATCATTTGAGAAAGAAGGAGCAGTGCTAGATGGGAAAAGTGTTGTGGAGAGCATTAAAATGGATGGGAAAAAGGAGTCTGTGGTACCTGGTTTCTATATTTGCAATGGCAGCATTGAGCGCCGGGCTTGATATCCTGACTTCTTATGTCGTGAAAAATCTTTATGGATATATGGAATCCGGCTCCTATGAACGTATTTTGGGGCTGATTGCAGGCGGTTTTCTTGCGGGGGCATTCCTGATTGGGTTCTGGCGGTTTTTTACAATCGTATACAATGACGAGGCAAAGAAGGCGTCCGCTGTGCTCCAAAAAAGCGTTTATAAGAAGGCTTTGCGTCTGCCGATAGACGCTTACCAAAACAATGTCCAGGGAAGCTTCCTGTCAAAACTTACGTTTAACGTTGAGCAGGCCGCCGACGTGTATGGTTCCCGTTTCCGAAGGGTGTTGACGCCCTTTATCTCAGTGGCGGTATACTTTGCGGCGATGGCCGCCATGAACTGGAGGATGGCGTTTCTTTTAATCCTTTTAAACTGCATTCTTTTTGGAATCAATCTTTTGATGAATCGGCCGATCAAAGCGGTCAGTAAAAAAATGATGGATTTCAAGGCGGAGGAAACGGGAACTTTTTCAGATATCCTCCGCGGTTCTAAAGTCATCAGGATCTATGGGCTTCAACATCAAATGCAGGAACGGTATGAAGGTATTTTGAAAAAGCTTTGCCGCGTACAGAAAAAAAGAACTCAGTATCTTGCGTTTTTGGAAAGCCTCAATGCCGGTTTTGATCTTTTAAGTGCAATCCTGTTTCTTGCCGTTGGGATTTTCATGGCGGATTTGGGGTATGTAAAACTTGGAGAACTGGCCGCTGTCTATGTCATCTATTCCTCTTTCAGTTACCATTTTCTCCAGATGGGAAAATATGTGCCGGAACTGGTGGAACGGCTGGTATATATGCAGGATTTATTTGAATTTTTAGATTTAGAGGAAGAACCTGGTGTCGGCGAGCCGGTGTGTCTGCCGGATTTTGCAAGCGGCCAGCCTGCAGTTGCATTTGACAATGTAAATTTTTGTTATTCCGATGGGACGAAACTGTTTGAGGATATGAACCTTGCCATTGACAATGGCATCATCACAGCGCTGACCGGGCGGACAGGATGTGGAAAGAGCACGCTGATGAAGCTGCTGCTGGGGTTTTATCCCATTCAATCCGGAAAAATCTTATTGTATGGAAAAGACATCCGAGAAATCGGATATGCCGCCGTAAGGAAGCTGACCGCGTACGTCCCGCAGGAGCCATACTTATACCATGTAAGCATAGCGGAAAATATTTCTTACGGAAATCCCGATGCAGGGGCGGAAGATATTGTTTCTGCCGCAAAAGCGGCAGGTGCGCATGAGTTTATCCAGCGGCAGCCGGACGGTTATGACACGATTTTGGAAAACGGCGGGCAGAACCTCTCCGGAGGGGAACGCCAGCGGATTGCAATCGCAAGGGCGATTCTAAAGGATGCGCCAATCCTATTGATGGATGAGGCGACGTCAGCCCTCGATTTAGAATCAGAGCGGATCATCAATGAGTTCATCAACCGCTACCGAGGGGAAAAAACAATCATCATCATTGCCCATAGGCAGGCGACGATACGGAGCGCCGATGTGGAGATACAAATTGGATGAACGGCAGTATGATTTTATTTGAGTTTACAGGGATTCTGTGGCATAATATAATCAGACAAGATAGGAAGCAGCCGAAGGCCAGATTGGAATAGGCGGTGTTTTTGTGTTGCTTACAAATGAGTTGTGGAGTTGTATTCTATGAAACATAAAATAAATTTTTCCTTTTATTGTGCCGGCAGAATGATTTTTGCGTTTGTACAGGTATGTTATTTGATTTTATTGCAATTAACTGTCTATAGAGTTACCAATCATGGATTTGGTTTGGCGGCTCTTATGTTGGTACGGAATGTTCCATTGGTTTTCATTGGGCCGTTTGCGGGGATCCTTGTTGATAGATATAAAAAAAGAGACATTGAAGTATGGTTTCTTTCCTTCATGGCGCTGTCTATCTGGATGCTTAGATGGACTACGAATCTGATTCAAGTGTATATTTGTGCTTTTTTATATATGTTCTTTTGGACTTTTGTGAAACCTGCATTTGCTGTTTCCATATCAATGTTATCTGATGAGGAGAAACTGGTAGAGGCAAATTCGATTGTAATGATAATAGAAGAAATTGCAGGCATAGCCGGAGCGGCACTCATTTCTTTATTTGGTGATAAGGGCATTCCGATCAATTACACACTGCTTTTCGCTGCCATGATCCTTTCCATCGTAAGTTTTTTCCTTGCACATAAGGGGGAAGAAACGAAAGAAAATGTTCTGCAAAAAAGGGAAGGGTTTTTTACAGAATTTCGTTCCGGCTGGATGTACTTTAAACAAGAGAAAGGCCTATATTCTTTGGCTATCATAGTTGCTATGATATGGTTTGCAATAGGGGCGTTTAGTTCGATTCAGTTAATTTATATCGTAAATAATTTAAGATTGCCGGATTATTATATTGGATATATTAGTTCCGTTAGCAGCATAGGCGGGATATTGGGAGTGGTGATTGCGCCTGTTTTGACACAAAAATTTGCGGTGAAAAAGAAAAAAATACTGGGAGCCGGATATCTGCTCAGCGGAATGCTGATTTCGGTTCTCTTATTGTTACAAAAGCTGAATGTGATTCATTTTATAGTGATAGCAATAACAATATTGTTATATTCACTTACAACCTATACTTCAAATACAATAGAAGAAGTGTTTGAGCAGGAATTACCTGCAGAAAACCATAAAGGCAAAGTGATAAGTTTCATTAGTACGATAGGAACGATTGGTTATCTTTTATCAACTACATTGGCGCCTGTTTTAACGGATTACATTTCGATAGAATATGTCATGCTTATCTCAGTTGTATTTTTTGTGCTGACATTTATTACGATAAAAACGAAGTTTGCGGTAACGATAGATGATTAAGGGAATAAAAATATTTTTGGATGGAACTACGCCGCCTGCAAATAGTGTAACAGTTCAGCCCACGCCATTCGCAATCCCGCACTACGGGCTTCAAAATTGCTCATGAACGGGCGTTCTGCTCATAAACAGTCTCGTATGCTCATTCATGCAAGCATGATTCGCCTGCGAGACTGCTTATGGCTGAACTGTTACCAAATAGTAAATAAAGGTTGATGGCGGGGATT
Source organism: uncultured Roseburia sp. (assembly GCA_947627165.1). Lineage (GTDB taxonomy): Bacteria > Bacillota > Clostridia > Lachnospirales > Lachnospiraceae > Roseburia. The sequence continues at coordinate 4,009 of CANQUZ010000045.1, read as the reverse complement.
GCTTTTGATATACTCAAAAAATAAAACGCACCTTTGTGACAGAGTAAGGGAGGGGATTTCGCTATTGAAGGAGAATGTAATCCTCAACGGAAATTCCATTGAGGAAATGAATAAGATGGAAGCCGATAGTGTAGATCTGATTTTTGCGGACCCGCCGTATTGGATGCGAGTTGAGGGTGTGTTAAAAAGGGTGGAGGGAACAGAGTTTGACGGTTGCGACGATGTCTGGGATCAGTTTGAATCCTTAGATGATTACGAGCGTTTTACAAAGCAATGGCTCGAGGCGTGTTACAGGGTTTTGAAGCCGAACGGCTCTATATGGGTTATCGGCGGGATGCAGTGCATTTATACCATCGGCGCTATGATGCAGGATATCGGTTTCTGGCTGATAAATGACATCATATGGCACAAGAAAAACCCCACTCCTAATTTTATGGGGACCAGGTTAAACAACAGCCATGAAACCCTAATATGGGCGGCAAAAACCAAAAAGTCTAAATACACATTCAATTATAAAACGGCAAAAGAATTAAACTTAGATACAGTTGATCCGGATGAATTTGCAAAGGGAACTCGCAAGCAGATGGGGTCGGTTTGGAGGATGGCTGTCTGCACGGGGAATGAGCGATTAAAAACGGACGGCGGCAGAAAACTTCACAGCACGCAAAAGCCTTTAGAGATGTTAGAGAGGATTGTTGCCATCTCTTCCAAAATGGGAGATGTGGTGCTGGATCCCTTTGGCGGTACCATGACGACAGGAGTCGCAGCAAAAAAGCTTGGCAGAAAATATATTATGATTGAACGTGATCCGGAATATTGTCAGTATGGGGAAATAAGGTTAGCTGAGACAAAATTTGAAGATGGGCCAATCGCCAGGGCGGATTATGATAAGAAGCCTGTGAGGGTGACGGTGCAGGAGATGATAGAGGCTGGATTCCTGATGGAAGGAGAGCAGTTTTATTTTAGGGAGGGGGCTGCAGTGGCTTCGCTTCTAAAAGACGGAAAACTTGATTATCAGGGCAAAGCGATGGATATGCATTCCTGCGCGGCGGCAGCAAGAGGAGTTAAGGCAAACAGGCTGAATGGTTTTGACTATTGGTATGTCCTAAGAGGCGATGAGAGGGTTTCCATAGCAGATGTTCGTGAACAATATAGGGAAAGTAAGAAATAAGAGAATATGTAAGGGAATCCAATCACTGCCATTTTGCATTCTCTTCCTTTGATGTTTAAATCATATATGTGCCCTTGGAGATTGGGAGAAAAAGCATATGGAATATTATTTTAGAATGCAGGAAAGCTGCCTTATATCGATTATGATCCCCCTTAATTTTGCGGTAGGGGACTATGCAATCTGGCTTAAGGACAACGGATACAAAAACTATAAAATGATTGTGGATCTACTTTTATTTGTAATAGGAATGGGAATCACAGGATACCTTATCAATGAGCATCTTGATCCGTACATACCATTTATATTTATGGGAGGGATCGTGATTGCAATTATCCAAAACAGTATTTTGATTCGCGGAAGGGAAGAAAAACAGGAATGGTATGATTTTGAGTATGTCTTAAAAGGGTTTGGAATTGTTCTGGGTTTCCTGATTGTCTGTATTCCTCATACAACAATCTTCTATGATGCCATATTAAGCAGATGCGGCGAAGAAGTAATTACCATCTGTTATGGAATCTATCTGGTGTGGGGAATCGAAAAAATAGGATTCAACTTTTTCAGCATATATAGCCAAATAAGAAGGAGGCATGATAATGAGTAAAATAAAAAAGTATTTTTATATTGTAGTGCTGCCGATGCTGCTTTGTATCGGCCTGGAGCTTTTGACCGATATACCGGATCTATGGGGCATTGCGTTGTATCTTCTTTTAAATGGATGGCTCTCCTATTTGTTGGATAAAGACAGGGAGAGTAAACGCATAGTAAATTTGAAAAAGAATTTATGGATTGGCATTCCTGCTTCGATTTTATCAATAGCAGGATTGATTGTGTTAAATAACAAAGCCGTTTTTTTGAATGGGTTTTGGCTGATGATGGCTGAAGTGGCGATGAGTTTAGCATTTTCGATAAGCGTGGTTTTCCTTATAGGTACTTTCATTCTTTGGAAGCAGCGTATAAGATAGAGGATGAAAACGCAGCGAATGGAGAAACTTAGGAAGAGGCTTATCCATTTGTTGCGTTTTCCCGCTTTTCTTTCGCGTTCTGTGGCAGGGAAGCGTACTCCCCCGTATGCTGAAATTCCTGATAGGCATCCTGGTAGGCGGCGGTAATGGCCTCTTTCATGGGATCTTCTTTGCCGACCATGGACATGGAGTGGGAGAATAAGTTGGCGGCTTCCGCCTTGCTTTTGCAGTTTTTTAACTGCTGTTCAAAAGAAGCGCGCATACTCTGCACCCGCGCCGCCTGTAAGTAAAGTTCCGGGCATTCCGCCTGCAAAAAACGCATTTCTTCATCCGTAAGCTTTTTTCCCGCCATCAATTTTGACCGGATGCGCTGGAGGTAAGCGGATTTTTCTTCCTCCGTCATGCCGCAGGCAGGACTTAAAAGGTCGGAAAGAAGCACTTCCGGCTGAAAGGAATCCTTAGCGGATGCAGCAGCAGGCGGGCGATCAGAACAGTTGTCGGAACGGTTAAACTTTTTCTTGACAGAATCGATTGCCCTGTTTTCGCTTTCCTTGAAACGGAGCGTCTTTCCAAATTTTGATAAATCTATCACTGCCATGCTGCCTCCTCCTTCTTTGATTTCTAAATGATATATCGAACAAAATCCCATGAAGATTAAGAGAAAAGAAACAAATGCTGTCTTTTTGTATCCTTGACACAGCCAATGACTTATGTTATAAGTGTTACATATGTAACAGTGATACAAGTAGTACATAAAAGGTAATTGGAATGGAAAATATATTGAAAACGTTAATGAAGGAGAGGGGAGCTTACCGCCTTTCCGGTACGGACGCCAACAAGCTGACCAGGGAGTGCCTGCAGAAAGCGCTGATTTCCCTGATGAAAGAGAAGCCTTTCGAGGGAATCTCTGTGACGGAGCTGGTGAGAAGATCCGGGGTGTCCAGGCAGTCCTTTTACCGCAATTATACTTCAAAAGAGGCGATTTTAAGCGATATGTGGAAAAGCCTCTGCCGGAAAATCACGGAGACAGTGTCTGGCTGGAAATACAAAGCGGACACACGGCAATGGTACTATGACTTATTTGTTTTTCTTAAGGAGAACGGATCTGCCATAGAATTGCTGATACAGGCAAATCTGCATATTCGGGAGGGGATGCCCGCGCTGTACAATCTGTTTCCGTCGGAAACAGCGGAAGAACGCTATCACCTGATTGCTTACGAGGGGGCTTTAAAAGGCGTTATCAGAGAGTGGTTTCAACGGGGCATGAGAGAAGAAATCTCTTATATGGCGGAGCTCTGCAATGGGATGTTTGGAGCATATCACAGCAGGCTGTTGGAGATGCTGCCGACGCGGGGATGATAACGTTCCGAAAGGGAGATTATGGGACAGAAACAGAAGATTATTTATTATCAGGATGAATTAAAAGATGAGTTTGCGGAAGATAACATCACGCCCAGAACCATTGACGGCAGCTACCGCTATGAGAGAAGCGCCGTAAGTTGTTTTTTCTGGTATCGCATCATTGCGATTCCGCTTGCGTCTTTGTATATGAAATTGCGGTTTCGTCACAAAATCGTAAATAAACAGGCATTAAAGCAGGCAAAGGGACAGGCCTGTTTTATGTACGGAAACCACACTCATTTTCTGGCGGACGCCTTAATTCCGACGATGGTAAATATGCCGAAGGCAGTTTCGGTCATTGTCCATCCCAACAATGTGTCGATGCCTGTGCTCGGCAGGATTACGCCCTGCCTTGGCGCACTGCCGCTGCCGGATGACAAGGAGGCGGCAAAAAATTTTTTGCGTGCCATTGAAGAGAGGGCGGCAAAAAAACACTGCATTATGATTTATCCTGAGGCCCATATCTGGCCATACT
>CANQUZ010000044.1 GCA_947627165.1 uncultured Roseburia sp. | reverse complement strand
GAGCAATCCGCTTACGATAGTAAGCTTTGAAGCACGTAGTGCGGGATTGCGAATGGCGTGGGCTGAACTGTTACTCTTTTTTCACATACTTCTTTTCCAGATGGTTGTGGTATAAAATCATCAGAACGATTCCTCCCAGAGTCTCGCCGCCAAAAAAGAGGAAAGCGGCGAGTTCATCCCCAAAAAACATCCCTCCAAAAAATGACGCTATCATACCCAGACCGTAACAAAGCCACATCCTGCCATGTTTTCTGTTATAAGCTGTCACATCTGTCACCAGCTCTTTTGGGGGAGGATTTTTCCCTGTCCAAAACCCTACCGGCTCTGCGCTGTTTTTTTGTACATACCCCATGATAAGATAAGGCACGCTACAGATGACTACAGTTATCATGCCCGCCACTGTTTCTGCGCTCATGTTTCCCCTCCATACTGCGGCTGTTTTCAGGGCAGCGATAAAGACAGCTTCTGCCCCCTTCCGCTGAATCCCGAAAGCATCTCGATAGTTCCTATCGCATATATAATCCCGCCAGTTTCATATGCTCATCCAAACTAATCCGATACGTCACGCTTACATTTTCATAGGCAACCGTCACTTCCCCCACTGCCATGTGGACGCCTTTCTGTGACACCTCCGCCATGTAAACCGTTCCAAAAGATTTGCAAGCTCCCCAGTCTTCCGCAAGCTGTTTCTTAGAAGCCCCCATCATTTCATCGGTCAGGTAGGGCTTCATCTCTTCGATTGCATTTTTCTGTAAGGCATCGTAATCGTTTCCATCTAACTGCCCGATGATTTCTTTCATCCGCTCTTCCACCGCCGTCTGCTGAAAAACGCCGCTGTCCCCAATTTCCGCGCTCTTAGGCAGCATCCAATAGACTGTCGCTGCCAGGAAAAGCAGTATCCCTGCCAGAACGAGGACTATTTTTATCCGTTTCTGCCTGGTATAGTTTTTTCGTTCCTCTTCGGAAAAATTATCATTAAATTCGTCTGCCATCTCCTGGACGCTTCCCATGCGTGCCATGATTTCATCAAACGTTTCACCGCGTTCCACTGCAAGGGAAATATCGGACAGCAGCTGCTGCTTTATCTCCCGCTTTTTTGTTTTTCCACACTTTACCTTTTTCATCACTGCATTCACAAATTTTTCTGCTGTCATACGCTTCCTCCCATAATGTCCTCTACTCCGCGGGCAATCTGCTCCCAGGCGTCCGCCATGTTACCCAGCGCTTCCTTGCCTTTCCCGGTAATCCTGTAATACTTTCTGGACAGCTGTTTCCCCTCCGGCCCGCTCCATTGGCTCTCCACATATCCTTCCTCCTCCAGGCGGTATAAAATGGGATACAGCGTCCCCTCTTTCAGGGAAAAGGTTCCGCCGCTTTTTTCTTTCATCTCCATAATCAGCTGATATCCATACTTTTGGTCTTCTTTCAGCAGCTTTAGCACCAGCATATCCAATACGCCTTTTTTCATCTGCCGCTCATACTTCTCATTCATTTTTGTCTCCGCTCCAAACGAATGTCCTTCCGCTTTTCCATTCATATACTTAGTAATACTAAATATAATATATTACTATGGTTGCAAATTGTCAATTCCTATTTGTTGTAAATGAAGCATTTTTGTTGCTCCTTTCCACAAATTAGCAAAGTTTCCCACATAAATTTGATATTATTCCTGAAATTGTAACAGTTCAGCCCACGCCATTCGCAATCCCGCACTACGTGCTTCAAAATTGCTCATGAACGGGCGTTCTGCTCATAAACAGTCTCGTATGCTCATTCATGCAAGCATGATTCGCCTACGAGACTGCTTATGGCTGAACTGTTACCTGAAATTCGCTTTTGTTTTTGGAAAAGTTGTATTATTCATGATTTTTGTGATATAATATACAAAATTTCAATGAAAAGACGCTTTGTTCCATCTCTGATTGCATATGGACAGGCGTGAAAAGTTTTTCGCAAACTTACCGTATAGGAAACAATCGGAAAAGGGGGGCATTTTATGAAAAAAAAGATACGTTTTACTTTTATCATGGTTATGGCGGCATTCTTTCTCAGCGGATGCCAGTCTGACGACGACCGGGCGGAAACGGAAGCCCTAAGACAGCAGGTAGATGACTTGCAGCGGCAGATATCCGAATTGCAGCAAGGGACTTCTTCAAACGACATTTCTTCCACCGAAAGTGCCGGGCAAACTTCCCAGAACGTTGACAATGCACAGGCAGAGCAGAATGCCCAGAACGCGGACAATCCACAGACAGGGCAAAATACCCAGAACACGGATAATGCACAGACAGGGCAAAATGCTCAAAACGCGGACAATCCACTGGCGGAAACCGGCGAATCTCTTTCTACCGAAACCTCTGACACTATGGCGGATCTGACTGGTATGGTGGACGCTTTTGTGCAAAAGGCGGGACAAATATCCTTAAGCAGCACCGGTGACGTTTTTGATCAGTTTTTATCCCTCAAAAAGGAAAGCAATCAGATTGAAACCCAGATTGATGCTTATGAGGATACACTGGAAAAGCAATACCGCGACGGCACACTCTCACGGGACAAGTACCGGGAACTGGAACAGGAATTAGAAGCGTTGGAGGATTCCTTAGATAATGCAGAGGATACTCTGGAAACTATCTTTGGGATTGACGATTAGACTCATCCGGCACAGAAGCACAAAACGGGAGCCGGAAAACGAAAACGTTCTCCGGCTCCCATATCTTCCGGCTAAAACAGCCGCTTTATTTCACAAAGGTCGCATACAATCCGTGGCAGAACAGGAAAAGCATGAGCAGAGGAAGCACACGGCACACATAAATCCGCAGCCATTTCGGGAAGCGAAGCCCCTTCCCGGCATTTACCTCTTCATAAAAATTATCCCATCCCCAGCCCCATCTGCTGGTGCAAAACATCAGGTAAACAAAGCTTCCGCCCGGAAGCAGCAGGGTGCTGACAATAAAGTCTTCCAAATCCAGCACGGAACTTCCCGCGCCTAACGGCTGGAAGCCTGACCACAGATTAAAGCCCAGCACACAGGGAATGCTGCACAAACCTACAATCAGGATATTGCGCAATGTCGCCTGTTTTTTATTCCAATTCCACACTTCCTGGCACATGGCAACAATGTTTTGGAACACTCCTAAAACGGTGCTGAACGCCGCAAAACTCATAAACAGGAAAAACAAAGCTCCCCAAATGCTGCCCGCCGCCATGTCATTGAACACGTTTGGCAAAGTGACAAAAATCAGGCTTGGGCCGCTGTCGGGCTTCACCCCGTGGGCAAAACACGCCGGAAAAATGATAAGTCCCGCCGTAATCGCCACAAACGTATCTAACGCTGCAATGGTGATGCTCTCGCCTAAAAGGCTTTTCTCTTTATCTATGTAACTTCCGAAAATCGCCATTGAGCCAATCCCCAGACTTAACGTAAAAAATGACTGGTTCATCGCCTGGACAATGATTTTTCCCAGACCTACATTTTTCACCTGCTCCATATCCGGCAGCAGATAAAACCGCAGTCCCTCCATCGCGCCCGGCTGCAAAATACTGTTGCCTGCCAGTATCACCATAATTACAATCAACGCCATCATCATCCATTTTGTAATGCGCTCCACGCCATTCTGCAAACCCAGCCCACAGATGACAAAGCCCAAAACCACCACAAGCAGCGTACAAAACAGCATCTTCTCCGGACTTGCCAACAAGCCGTTGAACGCTTCTCCCACTCCGGCCGGATCCAGTCCCCGGAACGCCCCTGTCAGGCTGGCGCCAAAGTAGTACAGCATCCACCCGGCGACTGTCGTATAATAAAACATCAGCATATAGTTTCCAAAAATAGATATGTATCCATGCAAATGCCATTTCTGCCCCGGCTTTTCCAGTTTATGAAAAGACTGCGCCGCACTTTTGCGGCTGGCGCGCCCAACGGAAAACTCCATACATAAAACCGGTATTCCCATAATCGCCAAAAAGATGATATAGAACAACACGAAGATGCCTCCCCCGTTGTTGCCCGCCACATAGGGGAATCTCCACACATTGCCGATACCAATCGCGCATCCTGCGCTTAACAGGATAAATCCAAGCCTTGACTTTAGTTTCTCTCTTTCCATACGTTCTCCTTCATACGCTTTCGCCGCTTGTCCGCAAACAGGGCATACCGCTTCTCGCTTTAAAGCTTTATCGGATTACAGCGTTACTTTTTTCCTCTATATAGTATCATAGAAGATTTTATTTTTCCACAAAAATATAAATTTATTTCATAGAAAACATAAATTTATTTTATAGAATTACAAACCCCGAAACCCAAACCGGAAGCTACCGCGCGCCGTTCAAATATCGCAACACGTCAGAAAGCCAGGAAACAAATCAACCGGCGATCCTGCATAGCAAAAATGATTGCAGCAATCATTCTTGCCGCAATCATCTTTGATTCAATAGCATATCTTTCTACAGCCATAAAACATTTGTCCATGCTGTTCTGCCTTTATGATCCACGCATTCTATCCGAACATACTTTTCATCACCTTTTAACACATGAAACCCGCCCATTAACGGCTCTTCATGCTTCAACTTTGTTTCACTCCTTCCTACATATCCACCTACAATAAAATTGATACGCTCCACATCACTACATTCCACAAAAATTTTATCTCCGTCAATTCCCCATTGCTTGATACAAGGACCAGCGGTAAAATAGTAATCGCCTGCCAGCAAATGATTTACAATCCCTTCATGGGATAATTCTTCTGATTTTACCATTACATAGCCGCCGAAACTGTCAAAAAATAGCCCGGTATTGTGATTATCATCCGAAGCAAATCCATGTACCTGGATTCCTTTTCTTAACATAGTCTCCCAAAACAAACTGTCATAACCTTCACCGCATTCCACCTCAGTGCCATAATTATAGACTTCAACCGCCCAAATTCCCTCCAGAGCACATACTTCATCCATATCCACTCTGGACCATACCGGGTGATTATAGGTAGTAAAACAACCTCTCTCTTTCAAAGAATCACATAACTGCTGCGCTGCCTTTAAACCGTCCCATTCTTCTATATAAACAGGTTGTTGTAAACGTTCTCCATGTTTTAGCAATTTATCTTTTGCCGCTTCCTGCATTTGGCGATTTCCCAAAATACCATGAATATGATGTGTCTTTATCACAGCATTTCTTTCTTTGTTTAATAGCGTTGCAGATGCCTCTACACCCGGCAGAAGAATGAAATCTTCACAGTCAAATTGCTCTCGCAGATCGGTATAATAATCATGTTCGCTTAGACACATAAAATGATATCCATACTGTTTATAAAGCGCCACAGACTGTTCAGGGGTTAATTTCCCATCGGAATTTGTTGTATGGGAATGAAGGTTTCCCTTATACCATTCACCTTCTTTTGGAAACATTTCCTTTCTCATACAGCCTCCCTTTCCACAGATAAACAATCATGTTTTGCAACAGAAAGCCATACATCACAATTATCTTGAAAAATGGAGAAACTTCTAAACAGCGCATCTGCTTCAATCCTAATACCATTTACATCTATTACATAGCGCAATACATTTCCTCTGGATCGGCTCTCCACTACCTTGCCCTTAAATTCATACGCATTCGCCTCTTCTTTCTTTTCTTTGGAAATGGTAATTGTTTCCGGGCGGATGGCAACAGATACGGGAAGTACATTTTTTTCACCTGTAATTTTTTCAAATTCACTATGCTCAAACACATTATAGTTACCAATAAATCCTGCTGCAAATGTTGTCTTTGGTTCTGTATATATTTCAATAGGTGTCCCGATCTGCTCTAACTTTCCTTCCTTTAACAGACAGATTCGGTCTGACATGATCATTGCTTCATCCTGATCATGGGTTACAAAGATTGTAGTAATATTCAATTCCTTTTGAATCCTTCTGATTTCTGTCTGCAGACTCTTTCTTAATTTGGCGTCAATCGCACTTAAAGGTTCGTCGAGCAGCAATACCTTTGGTTTTACAACAATCGCTCTCGCCAGAGCAACCCGCTGCTGCTGCCCACCGGAAAGCTGCCCGGGATATGCGTTATCTTTATCCGTCAACCCAACCATTTGCAAAGCTTCGTCCACTTCTTTTCTAATCTGATCCTTGGGAAGCTTTTTTATCTTTAATCCAAATTCCAGATTTTTCCTGACTGTCATATTGGGAAACAGGCTATATTGTTGGAATACCATCCCTATTCTTCTTTGCCTGGCGTCTACATAGGTAATATCCTTGCCATCCAAATAAATCCTACCTTCTCCAACTTCCTCTAACCCCGCAAGACAACGCAGAAGCGTACTTTTTCCGCATCCGGAAGGTCCGAGCAGAGTCAAAAGCTCGCCTTCCTTAACTTCAAGATTAATTCCTTTTAACACCTTGAGCGTATCAAACGATTTGCTTATATTTTCAAACTTAATAAATGACATTATGCACTCCTTTTTTCATTCTTAATCTGTTGGCTTCTATGTACGGTATAGTTCATGATTAAAGTTATCACCAATAAAATTACTACTGCTGCACTTAACGCCTGGGTGTCTGTATGCCTGTTTTTATATAAATAAGACTGTGCCGTCTCATACTGCGACGAAGCAATAATCTTTATGATAGCAAAATCCCCGAACAGTGCTGACAGACACATCAGAGCCGAATTAAGTAGCCCCGGTAAAATGGATGGTATTACAATCGTTACATAACTACGGATTTTTCTGCTGCCGAGCATTTCCGCCGCTTCCAAAATCCCCAACGTATTTACAGAATATAAACTGTTTCTGATTCCCTGATAAGTCATTGGCATTACAAATACACAATATATGAAAGACAACATAACGATGCGGTTGGCAAAAATTGTGCCGCTTCCCGCATAAGTAGCAAGAACTGATGTCGCCAAAATAATTCCATTAACAGTCGAAGGAATCAAGCAAAAAATCTGCACTGTTTTTTCCAGATTCGGTACATGGACAATGACCAGATACAATGCCGATAAAATGCATACATTCGTAATGACAACCGGTATTATGGAAATGCATAAACCTCTTACAATACCTAACAGAAAATTTTCATTTGTCAAGGTTTGTATATAGTAATTCAATGTAAAACCTTCCGGCAAGATATATATCCATCTTTCTGCAAAAGAATAGACAAACGTCACTATCAGAGGCAAGAGCAAAAACACTGCAACAATTACTTTCCAGATACCTTTTAGGAATTTATCCCCTTTCATTTTTCCGCCCCCTTCTCAAAATGTCTCTTACAAAGATTTGTCAAACCAATTTGCACCACCACGATTACTAAAAGTACTATAGCGAGAGCACTTCCCAACCCGGGTCTTTGTTTCACATCACCTACGAACATATCTACAACCTTAATCGAAAGTAAAGAAATACTGTTATTAACAAGCAGATAAGGCGTTGCATAAGATGCGATTGCATTTGCAAATAACATATTAAAGGTTCCAAGTATCGCAGGCATCATTACAGGGATTCCTATATGCGTCCAAAATTTTATGTTTCCTGCACCCATAAGGTATGCAGACTCTTTCCATTCTTTACGGATTTTTTCAAAAGCAGAAAGCATCAAAAGAGTGCCCATAGGAATCTGAAAATACACATAAATAACAAACATCCCACCCAATGAATATAAATGATAATTTGCCAATGCATCTATTCCGAACTGTCTCCCGATCAGCACAAACACACCAGATGTTCCAAGCACCGTAATAAAGGCAATCGAAAGCGGAACGCCCGAAAAAGTAGATGTAAGATTAAGCAGCGACAGATAAAGAGATTTTCCTTTCCCTTTACTGCCGCTTAATGCCATACCCACAAAAAAATCTATGATCAAACCTATTACTGACGAGGAAAGTGTAATCCACAAACTATTTTTCATTGCCACAAGATATACCGGCTTGGTAAAAACAGAAGCATAATTGTCCAAAGTAAATGTTCCACCATCCATAAAGCTCCTGATCACCATGTCTGCCAGCGGTATCCATTCAAATAAAATTACGATAAACGCAAGTGGCAAAAGAAATGCCATTTTGCCACCTGCTTTTTTGATATTTTTAATCATTACCGCCCTCCCATTAATTCATAAGAGGAATCACTTCTTCTTCCCAACGGGCAGCAATTTCAGTACATACGGCTGACACTGCCTCATTATCTGTTAAAGGTATCGTATTCATATATTCTGAATCCGCAATCATTTTATCCGCAAGCTCCTCGGGAAGCTCTACATCAGAACGGATAGGGCGCGCATAACCTCTTGCTCTATCAATCTGTCCTTCATCACTAAGCATATATTCAACAGTTAATGCTGCAGAATATGGATGAGGTGCGTATTTATTAATAACAAGACAATAACCTGACTGGATTGCCCCGTCACGCATGACGTGACATTCAATATCTGCTTCAGGGACTGCTTCCAGCACCATGTCTCTGTACTGAAGTGACAAATAATCCCAGGTAAGCGACACATCAATTTCATTTCTCTCCATTCTTTCCTGACTGTATTCAGCCGCATCCAACCTTCCATCTGCAGCAAGTTCCTTAAAAAATTCAATGGCAGGGTCAATGTTTGTAATGTCGCCACCTAATGCATATGCGCAGGAAAGAACTGACATTTGAGAAGAAGCAGATCTTACTACATCACCAATCGTTAATTTACAATCACTGTTCTTGATAGCTTCCCACGAATCAATCGTTTCATCAACATTTGCCGCATTTACCAGGCAGGACATCGTTCCTAAATATGTAATCACCCAATTTCCATCAGGATCTTTTGCCCAATCCGGGATGGAGTCCCAAGTACTCGCCTTGTAAGGCTGTACAACACCCATTTCAACAGCAGTTTTTCCAAAAGCTTGTCCTACATCGCCGATATCTTTTGTTGCCGCATCCTTTTCAGACTCAAATATGGATAATTCTTCCGCAGAACTCATATCTGTATCTTCGTGTGTCAAACCATAGGCTGTTGTAATATTTTCCCAACTTCCTCTCCAGTTTGCCCAGTCATCCGGCATTCCCACAGAAGCTATCGCTCCTTCTTCTTTTGCTTTCTCAATTATTGTTTCCAATGGCACTTCTCTTAAATCAACAGCATCTTCTGTCTTTTGACTTCCACAGCCTGTCACCATGATAGCTGCCGCACAGGCAGCGGCAGTCAATTTCCATAATTTTTTCATCTGTTCCTCCTCATTCTTTTTGAAATGTTTTACAATATGCATCATACCAAATGAAATGTAAAGCCACTATCATCGTCCGTAAAACCTTTGTAAAAATCAGGAAAAATCGCAAAAAAATACCCCAGGCGGCATCTACACCGCTTGGGGCATTCATTTACCAGACAAACATCGCCGGAGTCAGCAGAGCACTTATTTATTTACTTCCCTCCTAAATAGGATAGGCCATAAAATTTTTTAGGAATCTTTACCGTTTTGAGTGCTCTCTTTAAATTATCCCTAACAAGCTTATTTTTTCATTGAAGGCAGATTCAGAGCTGTTTTTCCTTCCGTGAAAGCTGTTTGCCATATAGGCTCATTGATCATATAATCATGAAGCTGTTCACACATCCTGAAGCATTCCTGGTTTTGTTTGATATGTGTTTTACATACGAAATCGGTTCATATCCTGCATAAATGAAGTCATTCCCTTCAATCTTTTTACTCTGCGTAATTTTGTCCCACACACATCACAAATTTGCTCCAGTCCGGCTTCCAGAATCACATTTGTCACACGGATCTCCTGGGGTGCGCCATAATGAAAAATAAAGCCTATCAACATCTCTGCCAGTACCACTATCAGATCATCCTCCGGCCCTGGCATTTCAAAACTTAAAACCGTTCCCGATGCTGCATCTCCCAAAAGAACGATTGCAGGATTTACCGGTCGGCTATAGTTTTTATCCGTAATCTTTGCGCCCACAACTGAAATATCAGCTTCCAAAACTGCATTATACTTCGGCACTTTCGCCAAATCAGCAAGCAGCTCTTCATCTGTAATCATCAAATTTCCAAATTGAAAAGATGTAAAGGGCAGCGGAGCTTCCCCATAATCAAAGGTCTTTTTATCCTCATCAAATGAGAATAAAAACATATTGCCATTTTCAAAGTCCACTTTCGTTTTTGAATTATCATAATGCTGCAGCGCCAGTTCCAAATCCTGAAAATATCCACTTAATCGCTCCACCTCTTCCGAGTTCAGATGATATGGACAATATCCCGGTTCAAAAGACAAAAAGTAAAGCCATTGATTTTTACCTCTATAGGAATACCCTAAATCCTTAATTATCTTTCTCTGCTTATCTGACAATTCATCACGATTTCCCCAATAACAGGTCAAATTTTTCTGATGAAAAGCAGTATATTCGTCAGACAAATTCATCTGCTGATGCATGGCAAGCATCAAAAAATTGTTCAAACCCTCATATCCTTCATATGTAACTATTCCATAGGCAGTCCCTTCCCGTCCCAGTATACTGAAAAATACAATATCTTCCTCTCCATATTGGATAGCGATTAAATCCATATCCCAAAGCTTTTCCCAAGGCTTTAATTCTTTGAGCCGTGTTGCGGCCTCATATAGGCCCTTCCACTGCTCTAATGACGCTTCCTTCCTCATTCGTTTCTTCCTTCCTCTCTTGAATCTGAAATCACTCCAAAGCCACTTCCCACTCACGAACATTTCAATCTATACTGCCATAAGCCCGAGATGAAACTCTTACTGCCAATCGCAGCGCATTCAAAACGCTCTGAAATGATACCTATTTTACACATCCAGCCTCATCTGCCCATCCAGCCAACTAACCTGCTTTGCTTCATGAATGGTATCCCCCGGCATCTCTGTGCCAAGCAGGAAGGGGGAATGTGGGTCATGATTCCTGATATTCTTTTTTACCAAATCTGCATCGGCATTGGCATAACAATATTTGCACAGATGCCCGCAGGTATCGTATGCTCCGATATCCACTCCCAGCAGGCAGGCGCATTGGCCGTTCCTCTGATTGGCTTTTCTTTTAGGCACATCCAGATGGGCATGGAGCGCCGTCTCAAATGTTTTTACTGTCATACATCCCGAACAATCCGCCCCATAGGGGGCTAATTCATCCCCTTCCGCACAGGGCCTAATCGTCATGCCATAATCCTTTGCAATTTTGATGAAGGCTTTTCCAATCGTAATTCTGTCATTTCTTGAAACTTCTCTTGCCTCAGGAAAATTCCGTTCTACTTTTTTATAGATATCAATGAAACTGATGATGCAGGATTTGGTATAGCCAGACAAATTCGCCGCCATTTTTTCAAATTCGGAAATATGCCGCTCTGCCGGATAGGTATCGTCAATCAATATCGGGTCATATCTCCAGCCTATGCTGTCTATGCCAACGGTATCAGACAGCCTCTTAAAATTCTCCATGACCGTTTCTTTCTCCGGCACATTGGGCTCAATGTCTTTTCCATAAGGGGTAATCGTAACAAACCAATATTGTCCGTAGGCTTCCAGTTTCTTCATATGCGGCAGCATTGGCGCCGGATTTTTCGTGCAAAATGCAATAAGGTCAACAATGTCAGGAGCCAGACGGTATTTTGTTACCTGACTTGGGCAATAGGGATTCCGGACGAGCACATATCCTTCTTGGATTCTATTGAGAAACCACTCTGAATAAAATGCCGGAATATCTGTCCTCATTCCTGTCTGTATAATCATCCAATCACGCTCCGTTTCATATGCACACCACTATGTTTTTCTATCTCTTTCTCGTATCTGGCATCCCATACGCCCGAAGCTCAGCATGAAAGGCGTAATGCTTGGGAAATTTCGCCCTATAGTTCAACAAAATTCTGTCCTTCGCGGATAATTCCCCTCTTGATTCCTTCACCTCTCCCAATGCAGCGGCCAGAGCTGCAACACTGCCGTAATGTCCTCGATGCTGCCCAGATACGATTGCCTTCACTCTCATATTGATCAACCGGTTCAACTGAACAAGATACTTTTCTGCCTGATCCGCTGATATGACCTGACGAGCCTTCCATTTTAAAAAAGCCTCTTCCAAAATATCCACATCCTCATGTTCAACAGATTTTTCCTGTGATCCGGCTTCCTTATAAAGCCCTTTCTCATAGTTTTCCTTTTGAAATCCCATTTCAAAAGCCACCGTCCTTAACTGTTCTCTGCATCCGACTGGCAGCGTACCGCTTTGAAGCAGCAACAAGAGAAACAGCGGAATCCCGCACTTGATCTCACGACCCGTCCACCCCAATCCTTTTTTCATTTCGGCGCATTTTTCCATTGCCGCGTCAAAATCTCCGCTCAGAAAACACAGGAGAAACCGCTCTCTGTCATCCATGGTATTTCTGATCATCTCCCGATAAGATACAACCCGATGTCCATAATCGTTGTTCCGATTATAGCTATCGCCGGAAAAAGCTTGACAGCTATGTATCACCTGCATCAATTCCTTCCGGTACAGTTCAGGTTTCTCACACTCCGCCTCGATCCGAAGATAATTCACCGCAGTAGTGTCTGACCTGAAAGCCTCCAGCCAGCATTGTTCAGCCAATTTCCTTTCGCCCATTTTCAGTGCCGCTTCTGCCGTTGCCAAGGCTATGCTCCCACGTATTTTATACGTTACATCAATCTCTTTCAGGGCAGTCCTTCCGGTATCCAGGGCGCAGGCCGCATCATTCTCCACAAGCTTTTCTATAACGGCCAGATATAGGCCGGGATGCAAGGATGCCGCCTTATGCGCTGCCTCAATCATTTCCTCCTCTGAACACTGGAACAGAACAGCCTCCTCCAAATACTTTCCCGCTATATCTCCAGGTTTATCCGTCAACAGCTGAATCCATGATTCCCAGAACATTTCCTGTCCTTCCAGCTCTTCCCGTCCGGCACTCAGCATATCCTCCAACCGCGTACCTCTAAAAAAAGTATTGTTCAGATAATTGTACAGCTCCTGCGCCCTTTTATCGGGCTCCGTATTCTGATATACGGCGTAAAGTCCGCACACGCTGAGTCTCTCACAATCCACCGACGCTAAATGCTCCCGAACCAGATCTCTAAGACCAAGAAATATCCCATCGCAGTTGTCATCGGCATAAACTTTTGTCCCTACTGTAAGATTGAAGAGTTTTACCGCTTCCTCATAGAACCCATCGTTCACACAGTGCTGTATCAGTTTATCCGCTTGTTCAAATATTTGTCTGATCCCTTCCGGATCTTCATATTCATAAACCCAGTCCGAATTCCAGTATCCTGACGAATAAGCCTCGTACCCATCCGCCCGAAGCGCAAGAGTACC
>CANQUZ010000043.1 GCA_947627165.1 uncultured Roseburia sp. | reverse complement strand
GTGAAAGCGTGGAAGGAGACTCTTATCCCCAGACGTCGACAGGAATACAGCGTCACCGACTGAGAGCGCTGCAGGAAAGAGGAGATAAAGGGAACGCTCCGGAGCAGACGGATTGAACCGGAACAACTGTTCTGATAAGTAGGTCAGTACGTGGGTGCGCGTTAAGCACAGAGAGGGAAAATGGCGGATAGGCCATTTTTCAATGCGGGTGGTACCGCGGGATCAAAGAGGATTTCGCCCCGGAAAAGCAGGTTTGCTTTTCCGGGGCTTTTTAGTGGCAGACCTGGAAGGATCCAACCGGATAGGAAAAGAGAAGTAAAAGTTTGGAGGAGAAACATGGAATTTATCACAGGCGTAAACGAAAAAGAGACATTGGAAATCAGCCGGCTTCTGGCAGGCGGTTTGGAAGGGAAAACGGTAAAAGTCAACGGAGCCGTCCACACCATCCGCGATATGGGCGAGGTGGCGTTTGTGGTTCTGCGGAAGCGGGAGGGGCTCCTTCAGTGCGTATATGAGGAAGGGAAGACAAAATTTGATTTAAAAAATTTAAAAGAGGCTTCCACCATTGAAGTGGAGGGGACGGTAAAAGCAGAGGAGAGGGCGCCGGGCGGATTTGAAATCCGGCTTGATTCCATCAAAGTGCTGTCCGAGCCGGCGGCTCCCATGCCCATTGTCATTTCCAAGTGGAAATTAAACACATCCTTAGAAGCCAATCTGAACAATCGCGCTCTGGCGCTGAGGAATATCAGGGAGCGGGCAAAATTCCGGATCCAGGAGGGCGTTGTCCGGGGCTTCCGGGACTTTTTATACAGCCAGGGCTTTACGGAAATCCATACCCCGAAAATCGGGGCCAAGAGTGCCGAGGGCGGGGCGAACCTGTTCCGGTTAGACTATTTCCATAGGCCGGCGGTGTTGCAGCAGAGCCCTCAGTTTTACAAGCAGATGATGGTGGGCGTGTTTGACCGGGTTTTTGAAACAGCTCCGGTATTCCGGGCGGAGAAACACAACACCAAACGCCATTTGAACGAATATACCAGCCTTGATTTTGAGATGGGCTATATTGACGGATTTGAGGATATTATGGCAATGGAGACGGGATTTTTGCAGTATATGATCGCTTTGCTGCAAAAAGATTATGCCAGAGAGCTGAAAATCTTAAATGTGACGCTGCCCAAAGCAGACAGCATCCCGGTGGTCCGTTTTGACGAGGCAAAAAAGAAAGTATCGGAAAAATACAAAAGGCAGATAAGAAACCCTTACGATTTAGAGCCGGAGGAAGAGGCGCTCATCGGGCAGTATTTTAAGGAAGAGTATGATGCGGATTTTGTGTTTGTCACCCACTACCCTTCTAAGAAACGCCCTTTCTACGCCATGGATGACCCGAAAGACCCCACATATACGTTAAGTTTTGATTTGTTATATCAGGGATTGGAAATCACGACCGGGGGACAGCGTATCCACGATTACAGGATGCTGATGGAAAAATTAGAAAAGCGCGGCATGGAGGCGGAGGGGATGGAGCAGTACCTTTCCGTATTTAAGCACGGTATGCCGCCTCACGGGGGCTTAGGCATCGGGTTAGAGCGCCTTACCATGAAATTGATTGGCGAGGACAATGTGCGGGAAACCACTCTGTTTCCGCGGGATTTAAGCCGTTTAGAGCCATAAGGCACCGCAGGACAGTTTAAAGAAAAGGGGAAAAAGCATGAGGTTACAGCAACAGATAGAGGAGTATCAGCCCTGGAATGAGCAGGAGGAAACAGATAAAGAGGTCATGCTGCATCTGCTTGACACCTGCCCGGATATCTTTACCAGAGAAAACCAGACGGCGCATTTTACGGCGTCCGCCTGGCTTTTGAACAAGACTCGTGATAAGGTACTGCTTGTGTACCACAATATCTACCACTCCTGGTCATGGACGGGAGGCCATGCGGACGGGGAGCAGGATTTGCTTGCAGTGGCAAAGCGGGAAGCGATGGAGGAGACCGGTATTACAAGCGTCCGGGAAATTTGTGAGGAAATCTTTTCCTTAGAGACGCTCACCGTAGACGGCCATGAAAAGCGGGGCGTCTATGTTCCCTCCCACCTGCATTTGAATGTGACCTATTTATTGGAGGCGGACGAGGGGGAAACGCTGCAGGGAAAAGCGGATGAAAACAGCGGCGCGGCATGGTTTCCTTTGAAGGACGCCGTAAAGATAAGCAGCGATCCCTGGATGGCGGAGCGGATTTATCAGAAACTAAATGCAAAATTGCAGCAACTGAAATAAGAAGGAGAACCATCGTGAAACATTTGGGAACAAAAAGAATAGAAACAGAACGTCTGGTGTTGAGGCCGTTTACCTTAGAGGATGCTCCGGCAATGTACCAAAACTGGGCAAAGGATCCGGACGTGACAAAATATCTGACCTGGCAGCCCCACGAGAGCTTAGAGGCCACCGAATCCATTTTAAAGGAGTGGGTGGCGGACTATCAAAAGCCGGACAAATACGAGTGGTGTATTGAGTTAAAGGAAAATGGAGAGGCAATCGGAAGCATAGGCGTGACACATATCCATACCAAGGCATTGTCTATGGAAGTTGGGTATTGCATCGGCAAAGCTTACTGGCATCAGGGCATCACTTCCGAAGCCTTTTCGGCAGTAATTTCCTATCTGACGAAAGAAGTGGGAGCCAGACGCATTGAGTCAAGGCATGATCCCCGCAATCCCTATTCCGGGAAAGTAATGGAAAAATGCGGCCTGAAATATGAAGGAACCAAGATTCAGGCGGACTGGAACAATTCCGGAATCTGCGACGCGGCATTTTATGGATTGGTGGCAGCAAAGGAAGAGGCAGAGGAGCAGGAATACACAGCACCGATGATGGAGAAAACCTCCGGGGAGAAACACGTCATTTCCGATGAACTCATTGAATATGTAGGGATTTTGGCGAAGCTGGAGTTGAATGACGAAGAAAAAGAACACGCGAAAAAGGATATGGGCGAGATGCTGGATTATATCGACAAGCTCAACGAACTGGATACCACGGATGTAGAGCCTATGTCCCATGTGTTCCCCATCCACAATGTGTTCCGTGAGGACGTCGTGACCAATGCAGACGGCAGCAAAGAGACGCTGGCCAATGCCCCGGCGGCAAAAGACGGCGGATTTAAAGTTCCAAAAACCATAGGGTAACGCGCCGCCTCTAAGCAGAGACGGGTAAGAGCAAACAGAAAGGAAATGGCAATGAATGTAATGAGTCTTACTGCCGTAGAGCTCGGCAGGAAAATAAAAGCGAAAGAGGTCGCGGTGGAAGAGGCGGTTACGGCAGCCTTAGACGCCATTGACAAAAAAGAAGGAACGGTGCACAGTTTTGTGACGGTGGACAGAGAGGGAGCCATAAAACGTGCGAAAGAAGTGCAGAAATTGATTTCTGAGGGGAGCCTGACAGGGCCTCTCGCCGGCGTTCCGGTGGCAGTCAAAGATAATATCTGCACCAAAGATTTGAAAACCACCTGTTCCTCTCATATTTTATATAACTTTGTTCCCACCTATACGGCGGAAGCGGCGGCAAGGTTAGAGCGGGCGGGGGCCATCATCTTAGGCAAGACCAATATGGATGAATTTGCCATGGGAAGCACCACAGAAACGTCCGCTTTTGGAGTGACTAGAAACCCCTGGAATACCGCTCATGTGCCGGGCGGTTCTTCCGGCGGTTCCTGTGCGGCAGTGGCGGCGGAAGAGTGCAGTTATGCGCTGGGTTCCGACACAGGCGGTTCTATCCGCCAGCCAAGCGCCTTCTGCGGCGTCACTGGCATCAAACCTACCTATGGAACGGTTTCCCGTTACGGGCTGATTGCTTATGGATCCTCATTGGATCAGATTGGGCCTGTGGCAAAGGATGTCACAGACTGTGCGGCGATTTTAGAAACGATTGCTTCCTATGACAGCAAGGATTCCACTTCCGTAAAACGGGAAGACTACGCCTTTACCGAGGCGTTAGTGGATGATGTGGCGGGAATGAAAATCGGCATTCCGCGGGATTATTTTGGCGCGGGCTTAGATCCCCAGGTGAAAGAGGCGGTGCTTCGGGCGGCGAAAGCCTTAGAGGAAAAGGGCGCCCTTGTGGAAGAATTTGATTTAAGCCTTGTAGAGTATGCGATTCCAGCTTACTACGTCATTGCCTGTGCAGAGGCAAGCTCTAATCTGGCGCGTTTTGACGGCGTGAAATACGGATACCGCACCGAGGAATACGAAGGGCTTCACAATATGTATAAAAAATCCCGTTCGGAAGGGTTCGGGACGGAGGTGAAACGCCGGATTATGTTAGGCTCTTTTGTGTTAAGCAGCGGATATTACGACGCCTATTATTTAAAGGCGCTTCGGACGAAAGCGTTAATCAAGCAGGCGTTTGACAAAGCCTTTGCGAAATATGATGTAATTTTAGGGCCGGCTGCGCCGACAACTGCGCCAAAGCTTGGAGAATCCCTAAAGGATCCGATTAAGATGTATCTCGGAGATATCTATACCGTTTCCGTAAACTTGGCGGGACTGCCGGGCATATCCCTGCCCTGCGGAAAGGATGACAACGGCCTGCCCATCGGCCTGCAGCTAATCGGAGATTGCTTCAAAGAAAAAAATATCATCCGCGCCGCTTATGCGTTTGAGAAAACGAGAGAGTATGAGCACAGTCCATTGGCGTAGCGGGGAGGGAAGAAAAACATGAGTAAAACATATGAAACTGTCATCGGGCTTGAAGTCCATGTTGAATTAGCAACTAAAACAAAGATTTTCTGCGGATGTTCCACGGCGTTCGGCGGAGCGCCTAATTCCCACACCTGCCCTGTATGCACCGGGATGCCGGGCTCTCTTCCGGTGTTAAATAAACAGGTCGTGGAATACGCTATGGCGGTAGGCCTTGCCACTAACTGCAAAATTACCCAGTACTCTAAATTTGACCGGAAAAATTATTTCTATCCGGACAACCCGCAGAACTATCAGATTTCCCAGCTGTATCTCCCCATCTGCCGGGACGGCGGCGTGGAGATTGAGACTTCTGCCGGGAAAAAGGTTGTGGGCATCCATGAAATCCACATGGAGGAAGACGCCGGTAAATTGGTGCATGATGAGTGGGAAGACGTGTCCATCGTAGACTATAACCGTTCCGGCGTGCCGTTGATTGAAATTGTATCGGAACCGGATATGCGTTCCGCGGAGGAAGTCATAGCTTATTTAGAAAAACTCCGGATGATCATCCAGTATCTGGGGGCCTCCGACTGCAAGCTAAACGAAGGATCCATGCGCGCCGACGTCAATCTCTCTGTCAGAGAGGCGGGAAGCAAAGAATTTGGCACCCGTACCGAAATGAAGAATTTAAACTCCTTTAAGGCAATCGCAAGAGCCATTGAGGGAGAGCGGGCGCGCCAGATTGAATTGCTGGAGGAAGGAAAAAAAGTGCTCCAGGAAACGAGACGCTGGGACGACAACAAAGAGTATTCCTACGCCATGCGTTCCAAAGAGGATGCCAAGGACTACCGCTATTTCCCAGAGCCGGATTTGGCGCCGATTGTAATCAGTGACGAGTGGATTTCCGATGTCAAGGCAAGACAGCCGGAGCTGCGCACGGAGAAGATGGAGCGTTACCAGAGGGAGTTCGGGCTTCCGGAATATGATGCGGATATTATCACAGGGCATAAAAAATTGGCGGACTTATTTGAGGAGACTGCCGCCATCTGCGGCAGGCCGAAGAAGGTTTCCAACTGGATTATGGTGGAGACGATGCGCCTGTTAAAAGAAAACGAGATGGATGCGGATGACATTTCCTTTTCTCCGGAACACTTTGCAAAATTAGTGGAGCTGGCAGATTCCGGCTCCATCACCAACACGGTGGCAAAGGAAGTGTTTGAACGGATTTTCCGGGAGGATATAGATCCGGAGAAATATGTGGAGGAACAGGGATTAAAGACCGTCAATGACGAGGGGGCGCTCCGCGCTGTGGCAGAGCAGGTCGTCAAAGAAAATCCGCAGTCTGTGGAGGATTATCTGAACGGAAAAGAGAAAGCCATAGGATTTTTAGTGGGTCAGACCATGAAAGCGATGAAGGGAAAAGCAAATCCCGGATTGGTCAGCCAGTTCTTAAAGGAATTATTAGAACAGAAAAAAGGATGAAAAAAGAAGCCGGTTCTGAGTGTGTTCAGAATTGGCTTCTTTTTAGTGAATGCCTCTTGCGGATTCGTGCGTATGCCGGCTTCTTTTCAATGAATGCCGCTTGCAGATTCGTGCGGATTCTGCGGGGTTTAGTTAGGTTTCCGCCAAGTTTCCGGTATAGAGCTGGTAGTATTTTCCTTTTGCCGCAATAAGCTGGTCATGATTGCCCCGCTCAATAACCCGCCCCTGTTCTAGCACAATGATGCAGTCGCTGTTTTTGACGGTGGAGAGGCGGTGCGCAATCACAAAAGTAGTCCTGCCCGCCATCAATTTATCCATGCCATCCTGCACGATTTTTTCGGTTCGGGTGTCAATGGAGCTGGTCGCTTCATCGAGGATTAATACCGGAGGATCCGCGATGGCGGCTCTTGCAATGGCAAGAAGCTGGCGCTGTCCCTGGCTGAGGTTGGCGCCATCCCCGGTGAGCAGCGTCTGGTAGCCGTCCGGTAGCTGTTGGATAAAGGCGTCGGCATTGGCAAGCTTTGCCGCGGCAATGACCTCTTCGTCGGTAGCGTCTAATTTCCCGTAGCGGATATTTTCCATCACCGTGGCGGTAAACAGATGGGTATCCTGCAGCACGATGCCGAGAGAATGGCGCAGGTCGGCTTTTTTAATCTTATTGATATTGATGCCGTCATAGCGGATTTTTCCGTCCTGGATATCGTAAAAGCGGTTGATGAGGTTGGTAATGGTGGTCTTTCCTGCCCCGGTGCTGCCCACAAAGGCGATTTTCTGCCCCGGCGTGGCATAGAGGTCTACATTGTGGAGCACGGTTTTGTCCGGATTGTAACCAAAATCCACGTCGTCGAAAACCACATCTCCCTTTAATTCCACATAATCCACGCTGCCGTCTGCCTGGTGGATATGCTTCCACGCCCAAAGGCCGGTTCGCTCCTCTGTTTCCGTCAGAACGCCGTTTTCCTTTTTTGCACAGACCAGGGTGACATAACCGTTGTCCGTCTCCGGCTTTTCGTCCAGGAGACGGAAGATGCGCTCGGAACCCGCCAACGCCATAACGATATTGTTGAGCTGCATACTTAGCTGGTTGATGGGCTGGCTGAAACTCTTATTAAAGGTAAGAAAACTTGCAAGGCCGCCTAAGGTAAAGCCGCCGACGCCGTTTAGCGCCAGAATGCCCCCTGCTATGGCGCAGAGCACATAGCTGATATTTCCAATCTGGGCGTTTACCGGCATCAGGATATTTCCGAAGGTATTGGCATTTTTCGCGCTCTCGTAGAGATGGTCATTCAGGCGGTTGAAATCTTCTAAGCTCTTTTCCTCGTGGGTAAAGACTTTTACCACCTTCTGGCCGTTCATCATTTCCTCAATATGGCCGTTGACTGCCGCGAGAGACTTCTGCTGTTCAATAAAATACTTCGCGCTTAAGGAGCCGATTTTTTTGGTAGAAAAGAGCGTAACGCCTATCATGGCAAGCGTTATGAGAGTCAGCGGGATATTGAGCCGCAGCATACTGACAAAGACGCTTACGATCGTGATGATACTGTTTAAAAACTGCGGGATACTTTGGCTGATCATCATGCGGAGCGTATCAATATCGTTGGTGTAGGTGGACATGATATCTCCATGAGAGTGGGTGTCAAAGTACCGGACAGGCAATTCCTCCATATGAAGAAACATTTCATTTCTGAGGTTGCGCAGCGTTCCCTGGGATACATTGACTAAAATCCTGGTCTGGAGGTAGGCTGCGGCTGCGCCGACGGCATAAAAACAGGCGACTCTGCTGATGGCATGGGCGAGGCCGGAAAAATCCGGATTTGCCTGTCTGGTCAGCGGAAGGATATAATCGTCAATCAGCGTCTGCATAAACAGGGTTCCCTGCACATTGGCAAGCACGGAGATGACGATGCACAATACCACCACCACACAGGCCGCTCCATAATTTTTTAAAATTTTCTGCAGCAGCCGCAGGAGAAGCCGTTCGGGGTGATTTACCTTTGGGCGCGGCCCCCGTGGGCCTCTGGCTCCTGGGCCATGGATCGGTTTTGCTGTTTGAGTTCCTGCGGGCATTAAGAAACACCTCCTTCGTCAAAATCTCCGCTGCCTCCCGTCTGGGACTCATAAACATCGCGGTAGATTTCATTTTGTGCCAGTAATTCCTCATGGGTTCCGAAACCGTCAATGACGCCATTGTTTAAGACGATGATCCGGTCTGCATTCTGCACGGAAGAAATACGCTGGGCAATGATAAGTTTGGTGGTGCCTGGGATTTCCTCGGCAAACGCCTTGCGGATTTTGGCGTCGGTGGCGGTGTCAACGGCACTGGTACTGTCGTCTAAAATCAAAATCTTTGGCTTCTTTAACAATGCCCTTGCGATGCAAAGACGCTGTTTCTGACCTCCGGAAACGTTTGTCCCGCCCTGCTCGATATAAGTATGGTATTTATCCGGAAGGCGTTCAATAAATTCGTCTGCACAGGCAAGGGCGCAGGCATGGCGGCATTCCTCGTCCGTGGCGTTCGGGTCGCCCCAGCGGAGATTATCGTAAATAGTGCCGGAAAAGAGGACATTATTCTGCAGCACCACGGCAACTTCATTCCGCAAGGTGTCCAGGTCGTAGGAGCGGACGTCTTTGCCGCCTACGGAGACGCTTCCCTCATCCACGTCGTAGAGACGGCTGATTAAGCTGACAAGGGAGGACTTGGAACTGCCGGTGCCCCCTATGATGCCGATGGTTTCCCCCGATTTTATGGAGAGGTTGATATCGGAGAGGACCGGGGCGGCGGAGGTCTTGTTGTAGCGGAACGTCACATGGGAAAAGGAAATGCTTCCGTCTGCAATCTCATACTCTGGGTTTTCGGGATTGACAATGTCGCTGGTCTCCGTCAATACTTCGCAGATACGTTCGGCACTGGCAATGCTCATGGTCAGCATCACAAATACCATGGAGAGCATCATGAGGCTCATCATGATATTCATGCAGTAAGATAACAGGCTCATCAGTTCCCCGGTGGACAGCGTGCTTCCCACGATCATTTTGGCTCCCAGCCAGCTGATGGCGATGATACAGCTGTAGACCGTCAGCATCATGGCAGGATTATTAAAGGCAAGAATATTTTCCGCCTTTTGGAACATCCGGTAGATGTTCTGGCTTGCGGCAGTAAATTTTTGCTTTTCGTAATCCTCCCTGACGTAGGCTTTCACAACGCGGATGGCGGAAACGTTCTCCTGTACGGAAGCGTTTAGGTCGTCATATTTTGGGAAGGCCTGTAAAAAGTAGCGGTGCGCGTTTACGGTAATGACGGCGAGGATGGTTCCTAAGACAATCACGGCCGAAAGATAGATGACGGCAAGCTTAGGGCTGATAAAAAAAGCCATCGCCATAGCGCAGATTAAGGTAAAAGGGGAGCGCACACACATACGCAGCAGCATTTGGTAAGCATTCTGCAGGTTGGTCACGTCCGTGGTAAGGCGCGTCACAAGCCCGGCAGTGCTGAATTTGTCAATGTTAGAAAAAGAAAAAGTCTGAATGTTTTCATACATGGCTTTTCTTAAATTGCGGGCAAAGCCCGTGGAGGCCTTTGCGCCGAATTTTCCTCCCATGACGCCGCAGAAAAGGGAGAAACAGGCCGCTGCCGCCATAAAGGCACCGGTGACGTATATATGCCGGAGATTGCCCGCCTCCACACCGTCGTCGATAATCGACGCCATCATAAGCGGGATAATCGTCTCCATTATTACTTCTAACATCATGAAAACAGGGGTGATGAGGGAATCTTTTTTAAATTCTTTGATTTGCGCCCCTAAGGTCTTTAGCATGAAACCACATCCTTCTTGATAAAATTGATTGTTGCTTTTTGATTGTTAGTGTGCTAACAATGTTATTATAATGATTTGAAAAAGAATGTCAACGTAAATTTAAGATTTTCCGTTGCTTTAAGTAACAGTTCAGCCATAAGCAGTCTCGTAGACGAATCATGCTTGCATGAATGAGCATACGAGACTGCTTATGAGCAGAACGCCTGTTCATGAGCAATCCGCTTACGATAGTAAGTTTTGAAGCACGTAGTGCGGGATTGCGAATGGCGTGGGCTGAACTGTTACTGATTTTAAAGGAAAGAGGAAACTATTATGGAAGAAAACCGCAGTGATGCCATTGGATATCAGATACGGCTGATCCACAATCAGATTCATAAAAAAATGAAAGAAAAGAAACAGAAAAAGGAAGGTGAACCCTTAACGGAGATGCAGCGCTGGACGTTAAGATACTTAGCGGAGCATAAGGGACAGGAGGTATACCAGAAGGATATAGAGGCAAGATTTTGCATATCCAGAGCGACTGCTTCGAATATCTTAGCGGTGATGGAACGAAAGGGGCTGATCAAACGTCAGGCCGCCACCCATGACGCCCGGCTGAAAAAATTAGTACTGACGGACCTGGCCTGCGGCATGATAGCGGAGGCAAACAAAGATATCCGGGAGATGGAGGCGCTGATTCAGAGGGGATTGACTGTGGAGGAAATCCGCTGTTTAAAGAAGTGCCTGCGTGTCATTTTAAAGAATCTCGGGGCGGAGGAAGAAACAGAGGGAAGAGATATCGAGGGGAAAGATTCAAGGAAATACAGATGAAAGCATTTCCCTGAATACATAATATAGTAAAAGGCATTGACAAAAAACACAATATGTTGTATAAAATAGATACCATCCCTGGTGAAGTGAGAAGGAATTATGGGATCAGTATAAAGAGAGAGAGGATTTGAGCGGGATGAAGATTATCAAGAGAAGCGGTGCAGAGGATACCTTTGATTTAAAAAAGATTGAGACTGCCATTCGGAAAGCGAATGACAGCGTAATCGATTATGAAAAATTAAGCGAGGACAAAATCGGTATTATTTTAAAGAATATCGAGAAAGCCTGCGAGAATATGAAACGTTCCCCCAGTGTGGAAGAAATCCAGGATATGGTGGAAAACCAGATTATGAATCAGAGGGCGTTTACGGTAGCGCGGAATTATATTACCTATCGTTACAAGAGGGCGCTGGTGCGTAAATCAAACTCTACCGACGAGCAGATCTTAAGCCTTTTAGAGTGCAACAACGAAGAAGTGAAACAGGAAAATTCCAATAAAAACCCTACGGTCAACAGTGTGCAGAGGGACTATATGGCGGGGGAGGTCAGCAAGGATATCACCAAGCGTTTCCTCTTAGAGCCGGATATTGTGGAAGCCCATGAGAACGGCCTGATCCATTTCCATGACGCAGACTATTTCGCCCAGCATATGCACAACTGCTGCCTGGTCAATTTAGAGGATATGCTTCAGTACGGCACCGTCATCAGCGAGACGATGATCGATCCGCCTAAGAGCTTTTCTACAGCTTGCAATATCGCGACACAGGCAATCGCCCAGATCGCAAGCTCCCAGTACGGCGGGCAGAGCATCTCCCTTTCCCACCTTGCGCCTTTTGTGCAGGTGAGCCGGGAGAAGTACCGCAGGCAGGTAAAAGCGGAGCTGGAAGCTACGGGGATTGAGCCGACGGAGGAGCGAATCAACAAGATTGCAGAGATCCGCGTCAAAGAAGAGATTAACCGCGGTGTGCAGATGATACAGTACCAGGTCATTACCTTAATGACCACCAATGGGCAGGCGCCGTTCATTACGGTATTTATGTACTTAAACGAGGTTCCGGAAGGGCAGCTTCGGGACGACCTGGCGGCAGTCATTGAGGAGATGCTCCACCAGCGCATTTTAGGGGTAAAAAATGAAAAAGGCGTATATATCACGCCGGCATTCCCAAAACTGATTTATGTCTTAGAGGAGGACAATATCAGAGAAGGCTCCAAATACTGGCATTTAACCCAGTTGGCGGCGGAATGTACGGCAAAACGTCTGGTGCCGGACTATATTTCAGAGAAAATCATGAAAAAATTAAAAAACGGCGCCTGCTATACCTGTATGGGATGCCGTTCCTTCCTGTCCGTAGACAGAACGGAAGAAAATTACGCCAATGCCAACAACTATGTAAAAGGCAAAAAATACTACGGCAGATTTAACCAGGGCGTCGTGACCATCAATCTGGTGGATGTGGCGTGTTCTTCTAACCGGGATATGAAAAAATTCTGGGAGATTATGGA
Organism: uncultured Roseburia sp.; assembly: GCA_947627165.1. Lineage (GTDB taxonomy): Bacteria > Bacillota > Clostridia > Lachnospirales > Lachnospiraceae > Roseburia. The sequence continues at coordinate 1,031 of CANQUZ010000043.1, read as the reverse complement.
CGAGCGTTTAGAGATTTGCTACCGCGCCTTAATGGCAAGGCATAACCGCCTGAAAGGGACGCCTTCGGATGTGGCTCCGATTCTGTGGCAGAACGGCGCACTGGCGCGCCTGAAAAAAGGGGAAACCATTGATAAGCTGCTTTATAACGGCTATTCCACGATTTCCCTAGGCTACGCGGGACTTTGCGAGTGCACCCGGTACATGAAAGGGGTTTCCCACACAGAGCCGGGCGGAACAGAGTTTGCCATTGAAGTGATGCGTTACTTAAATGAAGCCTGCGCAAAGTGGAAAGAAAAACACAATATAGACTTTAGCTTATATGGGACTCCGTTGGAATCCACTACCTATAAATTTGCAAAATGCTTACAGAAACGCTTTGGCGTCATTCCCGGCGTGACAGACAGAAATTACATCACCAACAGCTATCATGTTCATGTGACAGAGAATATCAGCGCTTTTGACAAGTTAAAATTTGAGTCTCAGTTCCAGGAGCTGTCTCCAGGAGGGGCAATCAGCTATGTGGAAGTGCCCAATATGCAGGATAACTTAGAGGCTGTGCTCTCCGTTATGCAGTACATCTATGAAAACATCATGTACGCGGAGCTGAATACAAAGAGCGATTACTGCTTGGAGTGCGGCTATTCGGGAGAGATTAAGATTGTGAATGATAAGCACGGCAAGTTGGTATGGGAATGCCCGAACTGCGGCAACCGCGACCAGAATATGATGAGCGTAGCCCGCAGGACCTGTGGATATATCGGCACGCAGTTCTGGAACCAGGGCAGGACGCAGGAGATTAAAGAGAGAGTGCTGCATTTATAAAAAACGGCGTCAGCCATCAAAAGGGGATCCGGAAGTCTGCTTCTGTTCGGAAAGCGGCTTCTGAGATGCCCTTTCGTTTCATTGGAAATCCGTTGGGAACAGTATGGGCAATCGCTGCAAAAGAGTAACAGCTCAGCCCACGCCATTCGCAATCCCGCACTACGGGCTTCAAAATTGCTCATGAACGGGCGTTCTGCTCATAAGCAGT